>CAMHKP010000013.1 GCA_946185785.1 uncultured Alphaproteobacteria bacterium | reverse complement strand
CCATATCTATTCCCCATACTTTATTTCTGCGCCATGCAAGCCGTTTACAAAACTCTTCCAATCCATTGGTTTTTTACCGGCTGGCTGAATAGTAATAATTTTTAATTCACCGTTTTCAATGCACGTTTCCAAAATTTTGACATCTATGCCGTTTATTTTTGTCCGCCCCGCACCAATCGCGCGAATTTGATTGTGAATTTCATTTGCTGATTTTGACCAATCTATAATTTCATCGCTACTCGTAAATTTACGTGTAAATGTTGGTTCACCAATCTGCGCCACTGGTTTATATTTATCCGGAGCAGATAAATATTCCACCAACATATCTGCGCCAATTTCAGATACATGTTTTTCAACAATTTCGTTTGTATCATTTTCACCGATTTCAAATGGGATACGCATAAAGATTGGTCCAGCATCCATTTCCGCAACTAATTGCATTAAACATACTGCGCTTTTTTTATCACCATTAAATATTGCCGTTTTAATTGGCGATGGGCCACGATAGCGCGGCAAATCACTTGGGTGAATGTTTATAATTGGCGCAGAATCTAATACATTATCGCGCAAAATCACACCATATGATACCACCACGACCATATCGGGCGTATAGTTATATTCTTTGATACTTGTGTGCACTGTAATATTATGCTCATTCGCCCACAAATGCACTGGCGATGGGGTTAAAACCTGCTTACGACCAACTGGTTTTGGTGCGCGCGTAAAAACCGCGACAATTTCATGTCCGGCCTTTCTTACCGCTTCAAAGATTGGAACAACAAAATCATTTGTTCCCATTAAAACGATTTTCATTTTTTGTGTTTCCGTACCTTGCGCATAACCATTTCACGTTTAACTGGCGACAAATAGTCTATAAACAGAATCCCATCCAAATGATCTGTTTCATGTTGCACAATACGCGCAGGCAACCCCGACATATGTGCAGCCATCGGCTTGCCGTTTTCGTCTGTCCATTCAACATCAACCGATTCTGGACGTGTCACATCGGCAAAAACCGGCAAATCATCTGGTCCCAGCACAGACAAGCACCCTTCTTCCATTTTGACAACCGTATCACTTTTTTTGATGATTTTTGGGTTTATCATTTTGAACACTTCTTCGGTATCTGGATTCATCATAACCAGAAAACGTTTTGTAATGTTCACCTGGGGTGCCGCCAGCCCCACACCACTTTGTTCATGCATCATTTTTACCATTTCGTCCATAGCATGCAAAATATCGGGGGTAATTTCACCCACGGGCGCGCACTTTTCACGCAGAACCAAATCGCCACAAAGTTTCATTTGCAACATTTATAAAACCTCTTATAATGAATGATAGCAAAGGAAACCCAAATGACAACTTATATTTTAGTTTTGTTAATTTTAATTGCCGCAATGTTATTAGTGCTGCTTTTCCGCCGTCCAACGATTGATATTTCGGGCTTGCGCGAAGACAACGCACGTCTGCGTGAACGGCTGGCAGAACGCCTTGGGGCGCTGTCGCAGAACGCGATTGAATTAAAGAATATCAGCGCGGATATCGCGAATTTCAAAAACATCCTTATGGGCAACAAACAGGCACGTGGCACATTTGGGGAAAGACAATTAGAAGATATTGTGTCTGATATAATGCCACCTGAAACATATGCATTTCAGTGTGTTTTAGACACTGGTGTGCGTCCAGATTGTATAATCCGTCTGCCATATCCACCGGGCGACATGATTATCGACAGCAAGTTTCCATTGGAATCATACAACCGGCTGGCAAATGGCGATGATGGCGCAAAAAAGCAATTCGAATTAGACGTGCGCAAACACATTGATGCGATTGCAGAAAAATATATTATTCCTGGTCAAACTGCGGAATCTGCAATGATGTTCATTGCATCGGAATCTATATTTGAATCGTTGCATCGTGATTTTCCGGCAACCGTTGATTATGCCGCCCGTCGTAAAGTGTTCATTGTTTCGCCATCAACATTATGGGCAACATTAAACACAATTCGTGCGGTGTTATCAGACATAAAAATCAAACGCGTTGCATCAAAAATAAAAAAGGAATTGGAATTATTGCTGGCTGATTTGGACCGTCTGTCAAAACGTGCGGGGGCAATTGACCAACATTTTAGTGCGGCACAAAGAGACATTGATGAATTACAAACATCCATTTCAAAAATTACCCCACGTGCCGAAAAGATTCGGGAACTGGATTTTGGGGAATAAAAAACAATAAAAACACCGGCAAATGCCAGTGTTTTTTTTATAATTACTGGATTGCCACAGTCGTTTCACTCCTTCGCAATGACAATAGAACTTGGAATTTTGTCATTGCGAGCAATGCGAAGCAATCCACTGATTTTTTATTTTTCAATTCTTCCGCCGGTTTTACGATCTATCCAAACCTGCTCTTGCGCGATACTCATTATCGGCATATCGGATTTACTGTCTGAATACGCGCGCACAACATTTGGCACAACTTTATTCTTTTTCGCCCAACGTTCCAGCGCAACAACTTTATTCTTGTGATAGCACAGAAAGTGATATTTCCATGGCTTGTTCGCGTACATTTCCGAACAAATAACATCATCAAAACCCATGTCACGCACCAGTGGCCGCACCAGATAATTTGCCGATGCCGAAATCAGCAAAACGATATTCCCCGCCTCGCGTTCTGTGGCAACGCGTTCAGCCGACCAACCAAAGCGATTTAACCGATGTTGTTCAAAGAAGCCTGGGGTCAAACGTTTAACCATTTTTGCACTAATAAAACGTCGGCCAATTTGCCGCCACCATGCCGCATTTGGTGCAACATGCCGAAACGACATACCGAACAATGTCATTGGTAAAAACAGCCACGCGCGCAGCGAATGGCGAAAACAATATTTACCAAATTCATAGTTCGCATCGTGTGATGATAACGTTCCATCAAAATCAAACACAACAACATTAACTTTCTTTGCTTTCTTTTGCATATTTATTCCTTTCTTACTGATACGATTATAACAATGTTTTAATACATTCCGCAAATCTAAAATAAAAAACACCGGCGTTTGCCGGTGTTTTTTTACTTTTTCAACAAACTATTTACTTTCTGGCGCAAATGTTCCATCACCACAAACAACGCCGGTGTTAATGTAAATGTCCACACCATAGATGCCAACATACCACCGATTAAAACCGATGCCATAGCGGTCTTCATACCGTCACCACCGAACAATTGTGGTGCCATACCGGCGGCAACTGCGATAGATGTCATTAACACCATGTTCTTTTTCAAATTCAGTTCAGTCCATAATGCCTTGGCAACATCTTCGCCATTTCTTATACGGTTGACGGTTGGTTCCAGCACCAAAATACTGTTATTAACCACCAAACCAACCAACATAACGAACGCCAACATCGCACCAACATTCATTGATGCACCCGACAAGAACAGCACCATAAACACCCCAGCGAAGCTAGTGATAATAGATGTTGCCATTGTGAATGGATGTGTCAGCGAATTCAAAATAGCCGCCAATAACATAAATGTTAAAATGGATGCCAAGAAAAACGCCTGACCAATTTCACCAGTGGTATCATCTTGAATTTCCGACATACCACCAAATTTATATGTGTACCCCGATTCCCAATCCATTTTTTCCAAGACTGATGTTATTTTTGCCTGTACCGGACCCAATGTTGATTTACCAAGATTAACATCTATTTCTGTAATTCTGTTTTTATCCAGACGGCGAATATCTGGGGTTGCGCGGACAACTTCTTGTGTTCCCAGTTGCGATAATGCAACCATACCCTTTTGTGAATTAGCATATACAACGTCCAATATATTTTGTGTTTTAAATGGTTTTGCGAATTCTACGACAATCGGGTATTCGTTTCCGTTTTCTTTATATTTATACGTGTCGTTTCCATACAGCGCATAACGCAATACTGTTCCAGCATACGAATTTTTAACCCCCCAGAAATCCATTTTTTCGGCATCTGGAATAAAGCGCACTTCATTAGCAGGTGTCTGTTGTGCGCGAACCGCCGATTGAATTTCTTCAATTTTATTTATTTCTGCAATTATCTTGTCTGCATAAGATTCACGAATTGTATCATCTTCACCATAAATATTCAAAACAATGTCACTGGATACTGCTGATATAGCCATACCTGCACGAATTTGAATTTCTGCGTCTGGAATATCATTTAAAGTTGGCAACATTTCACGAACCAATTTTTTATCGGACTTGGCGCGTTTTGATTTGTCAACCAATTCGACACGAATTTGAATATTCTGTAATCCTTGGTCACCAATTTTTGCAGTCACAGATTTTATTTCTGGGATATTCGATAAATGTTTTTCAATCGCATTTGTAATTTCCAACGACTTTTCATATGTCGCCCCCATTGGTGCACGTGCAGTAATTGTAATTTCGTTCACATCGGTTGACGGTTGAAATTCGTTTCCAACAAAACGCATTAAAAATGTTGATGCAAATAAAACCAAGAAAGCCAATCCAACCACACGACCCGAATGCGCCATTTGATATTCAAACCATCTGCGCAGCCACGATGTCTTTTCAACTTTTTTATCTTCTGCTGATTTTTTCGCAATTTCTTTTTTGTTTTCACTCGACAGACGCAAGAATTTTGCAATCATCATTGGTGTTAAAGTAAAACTGAACATCAGCGACAGCAACGTCAAATAAACAACAGTCAAACCAAACTGAATCATAAATTTACCAACAATGCCGCCCATAAATGCCAACGGTAAAAACACCACGACATTTGTTCCAACCCCAGCCAGCACCGAAACAGCAACTTTTTTAGTACCGTCAATTGCGGCATCTTCTGGGTTTTTACCAGCACGCATTTCTTGCAGGGCAGATTCAATCAAAATAATTGCATTTGATACCAATGTACCCAATGCCGAAGAATATGCCAACAATGTAATTGCATTAATGGTAAAACCGCTGGCGCTAACAAATTCAAACCCTGCAATAAGTGATGCTGGAATCACAACACCCGCAATAACTGTTGAACGCCAGTTGCGCGTGAATGCCAACAACACTAAAACCGTCAACACAATCCCCAGAATAATACCGTTGATTGTGTCGTTTGTATCATCCAGAATCGCAGTTGATGAATCAGAAATGATTTCAATTTCTGCGTTTTTACCTGGAAAATGCGCTGCAAAATCTGCATTTAATTCTGGCAATTTTTTATGCAACGCACGCGATATTTTAATTGCATTACCATCGTTTGCCTTTTCCACAGACGCAATTACAGAATCATTACCATTATAGCGTGCACCATTTTCAATATCACGCGCTGCATCGGTCACAGATGCAACATCACTTAACTTAAAACGAATACCTTCGCTGGTCGAAATTGGCAAATTCGCAATTTCATTAACATCTGCAAATTCACCGATAAAACGAACATTCTCAGACGATGCGCCATATTCGATTTTACCCCCAGGCACATTAAGGTTTTTATTCCCCAATGCCGTTATAACATCCATAATCGTGACCCCACGTGCCGCCATCAAGTCGGGATCCATTGCAACACGAATTGCGCGTTCACGACCACCAAATGTTGAAACCTTGGCAACACCGTCTATCGCGGTAATTTTATTAGCCAACACATCATCAATATATTGCTTGATTTCTGTGCTGGACGGGCCACGAAGAACAATATCAACCACCGCCTGTTGCAACGGGTTTAATTTTTCAACAACCGGCTGTTTTAAATCATCTGGAAATTGTGACGCCAATGCATCAATTTTTGTTTTCACTTCGGCTGCTTTATCATTTGCGTTCACACCCAAATTAAATTCAGTCATGATAAATCCGCCATTTTCAAAAATACGCGAAGTAATATGTTTCACCCCAGGCACTTCGGATATTGCGTCTTCGGCTTTTTTAACAACTTGGGATTCAATTTCATCACTTGATGCGCCCGGATACACAAACGTTGTCGTCACCATTGGAAAGTCCAGCGATGGTGTGCGTTCAATATTTATACGTGGGTATGCAACCAATCCCAACAACACCCACACAAGAACAAACATCAACGTTGTAATTGGACGACGAACGAAAAATTTCAGCATTTTAAACCCCTTACTTTATAACTTTAACCAACGCACCATCTGTGATATATGATGTGATAACCACATCACCATTTTTGACACCATTTATCATGGTGTTTTCGGCATCGCCACGCACAACGGTAATCGGTACACTGTGTGCCACGCCATCACGCACGACGAACACAGCCCCCTTTTTTACAGCATATGTCGGCACATAAAAACCGTTTTCTTTGATTTCAACAGTATGCGCACCATTTTTTGCGCCACGCGTACGGACGACATACATTCCAGAATCTAAATCCAACGAATTTGATACAGATACAACTTCGCCACCATCGGTAATTTTTTGTCCCGCCTTGAATCGCGCGACACGCATTCCCGACACATATCCACGATTATTATTTATGAACAGCGGTTCATAAATCACACCATCTGTACGTTTCATTTCAACGACACTTACTGGTGCACCGTTTGCATTTGCATCACGTGTTAAATTAAACACCGATCTGTGCTGTTCTAAACCGAATGCAACAAATCGATATACGACCAAGCACAAAAATGCACCCAACGCAACACGCAATATAATATGACGCATGCGTTGCTTATCCATTCCATTAAATTTCGCAATTATTTTTTTCATTTTATTCACCCAATTTTTTAACTGATTCTGCCGCCATTAAAATTTTGTATTTTGAATTCAATAATGCCATATCCAATTGGTACAAACCCGATGATGCGTCTGCCAATTCAATCGCTGATGTTTGTCCAGCAATAAAACGTTGACGTGAAAATCCGTATGCCTTGGATGCTAAATCGCGTGCATTTTGCAATGTAGCCAGATTTCCACGCAAATGATTATATTGTTGAATTGCTGTATTGTATTTTTCAGTGGTTATCTTCTTTGATTTATCCAAGTCTTGACGTACCGCTTCGGCATTCATCGCATCAATTGTCGCATTTGCGCGATTTATTCCGCCCGAAAAAATTGGAACCTGCAGCGCCAATCCCCAGTATGCCGATTGTTCCCCTTCTTTATCAAATAAAGTATCTGCTGAATTCGTAATACTTGTATAATTATAAGATGCGGTTGCCGCCAATGTTGGCAATGCGCCATCACGCTTTGACCGCGCAGATTTTTCATACATACGAATTTGCTGATTTAACAGTTCCCATTCTGGTGTTGTTGTCAATTTTTTAACATCTAAATCTGCAAATTTATCTGGGAATTCTGTAGTTAGATTTATTTCTTCGTCCACATCTATACCCGCCAGAATCTTTAACATACGATGTGCCGTATCACGATTAAATTTCGCATCAGACAAACTTATTTCTTTTGCAGCAATATCAGATTCGATTTTAACAAGATTTCCACGACTTGCACGACCAGCCGATGTCAAATTGCGACGCGCATCACGTGCTGATTTCAAATCTTGTTCAGCTAATTTTACAATTTCATCGGTCATTTTTGCGGTCCAGTATAAATCAACCGCACTATAGCGCACTTCGCGACGAACCATTTCCTTGCTGGTTTCACTCATTTTGATTGCACTACGTACAGAATCAACCGCATTACCAATTTTACCAAATGTATAAATCGGTTGAGTAAATGTCACACCCGCCATAAATATATTATCTGGCATTTCAATTTCTGAAACGGTTCCACCCCCCATGAACGAACCAACCAAACCACCCAATTGTGGTGGTAATTTCATATTCATTGAACCACTGAACGGGTCATGAACATCAACCAAATTCATATATGTTGCCGAAGCCTCTAATTTAAACCAACGATTTGCGTTTGCCGCATCTAATGAAGCCTGAGCTTTTTTGATATTTGCATCAGCCTTTTTCATATCTTGTGATTCATCCAAAATTTTTTCAACAGCCGTCTCCAATGATAAATCCATTGCAAACACAGGCGAACAAATCACCATTGCCAAACCAGCAAATAAAAAACGCGTAAACTTTCGCATTTTATTCAACCTCCATATTCGATATAACCTTGTTAATTGTTGACATTGCATCGGTCAATTTATCTTCATCTTCGCGTGAAAGACCAGCAAAAACCGATCCAATTATATTTTCAAATTCCACAATCATCGCCTTGGCCACTTCGGCACCTTTTTGTGTCACGCTGTACCAAGTATTGCGACGATCATG
>CAMHKP010000012.1 GCA_946185785.1 uncultured Alphaproteobacteria bacterium | reverse complement strand
TAGAAATTATGGGTGCAGGTATGGTTCATCCAAACGTATTGCGCAATTGCAAAATAGATCCAGATAAATATCAGGGATTTGCGTTTGGTTTTGGTTGGGATCGTCTTGCAATGTTGAAATACGGTCTGGACGATATTCGTGAATTTTCTGCATCTGATGTGCGCTGGTTAAAAAATAGTGGGTTTTAAGATACGGGGGCGAAAATGAAGTGGACATATGATTGGTTAAAAGAATACTTGGATACAAAACTGTCTGCAGGACAGATTGCGGATGAACTTACCCGTATTGGATTGGAAGTAGAAGATTTAGCATCACCAGTCGCGCCAATTGCGGCAAAAATTGTTGAATGCAAGCCAGTCGAAGGCAGTGACCATTTACATGTGTTAAAGGTTGATGATGGAACCAAGGAATTACGTCAGGTTGTATGTGGTGCGCCAAATGCACGTGTGGGGTTGGTTTCTGCGCTGGCGGTGCCAGGGTGCGTAATTGATGGTCATGAAATTCAATCTGGTAAATTACGTGGCGTGTTGTCTGACGGTATGATGTGCAGCGCGCGCGAATTGGGAATCGGCGATGATCACAGTGGTATTATTGAATTAGACCCAAAAACAAAAATTGGTTCACCAGTATTAGATGTAAAAACAGTTTTTGATGCAGGTATCACACCAAATCGTCCAGATTACCTGTCTGTGCGTGGTGTTGCGCTGGATTTATCGGCAGCGGACGCTGGTAAATATATTGCAAAAGAACCAGTTGAATTAAAGCCGGTTAAATCATCACGCGGTGTACATGTTAAAACAGAACTTTGTAATGTTTACCGTTTTGCCGAAATTCATAATATTAAAATGGCAAAAAGTGATGACAAAATTGCATCACGCCTTGCTGCTATTGGTATAAATCCAAAGAACGCACCAATCGATGCAACAAACTATGTTTGCTATGATATGGGTCAACCAATGCACTGTTTTGACGCGGACGAAGTAAAGGGTGATATTGTTGTTCGTATGGCAAAACCGCAAGAAAAATTCACGGATTTGTTTGGCAACGAACACGAATTACGTGATACAGATATTGTTATTGCAGACGATGCTGGCGCGTTGGCAGTTGCCGGTGTTGTTGGTGGCGCGCGCGGTATGACCAACGAAAATACAAAAAACATTATTTTGGAATCTGCCTATTTTAATCCGGTTTCTGTGCGCAAGACATCAAAACGTCTTGGGTTGTCGACCGATTCTTCGTATCGCTATGAACGTGGTATTGACCCAACAATGACTGGTCGTGCGTTGGGGTTGGCTGCGAAAATCATTATGGATAGATGTGGCGGTAAAATTGTTGGTACCGGTATTGGCGGTAAAAACGATTACAAGCCGCGTCATATTAAATATTCGCCAGATTTGTTTTTGAAAAAAACAGGTATTGATATTGATGCCAAGACCCAAGAAAAGATATTAAAGAAACTTGGGTATGATATTGAAATTAAAAAAACATCGTGGATTGTCACACCACGTGCGGCGCGTGTTGATGTTGAGATACCTGAAACAATTATTGCTGATTTGGTTCGTATTTATGGTTATGAAAAAATCGCACAATCAAACAAGCGTACAACTGGTATAGTTGCCAAGGCACACGATGATTTTGATATTAAAACAAAAATGTTATTGGCATCGCGTGGTTTGAACGAATGTCAAACATTTGGTTTTGGTTGTTCGTCTGTTGAAGAATTGTTATTGGATAAACCAATAATCAAAATTGCTAACCCGATTGTGAATGATTTGGATACGGCGCGTAATAATTTGCTTGGCAATTTGTTAATTGCGGTGGCAAATAATGAAAAGCGCGGGTATGCTGATTTGAACTTGTTTGAATTGGGTACGGTGTTTGATGGTGATGAACCAGGTCAGCAACATACACAAGTTGCGATTGTACGCACTGGCGCAATTTCGCCAAAGCATTGGACGGGTCGTAATCGTAATGTTGATATCTATGATGTAAAGGCTGATTTAATTGCACTGATGTGTGGGCAAAAGTTCACAGTTAGTACAGACAATGCGCCTAAATGGGCACATCCGTATCAGTATGGTGTGATTATGCAGGGTAAAAAGAAAATTGCTGAATTTGGCGCATTACACCCAGCGGTTGCAAAAAAACTACATATAAAAACACCAGTTGTTGTTGCGATTGTTGATGATATAAGCAATTTACCAAATGGATGGAAAATAAAGCACGAAGTGTTAAGCGAATTTCAACCGATAACACGTGATTTTGCGTTTGTTGTGGATAGCGATACATTGGCGGCAAGTCTTACCGATACGGCAATGTCGGCAGATAAACGTATTGTTAACACAACCATATTTGATGCGTTTGATATGGGAAACGGCAAGAAGTCAATTGCGTTCACAATTACAATTGTTCCAACAGAAAATATGGGTGATGCCGAATTGCAAAAATTACAAGATTCGGTAATCGCAAATGTTGAAAAGAAATGTAATGCGAAATTAAGGGATAAATAATAATTAAAAAATACCGGCTTTTGCCGGTGTTTTTATATCTTTTTATCTTTACATTCGCACCATTTCGCAACGGGGCATTCGGCACACTTTGGGGAGATTGCGCGACAAACATATCGGCCATGTAAAACCATTACATGATTTACAATATCATGATATTTTTTTGGAACAATTTTTAATAGTTTTGCCTCTACCTTTTCTGGTGTGTTGTCTTTATCATCAACCCAACCATAACGATGTGCATTACGAAACACATGTGTATCAACACCGATATTTGGTGCGCCCCACAAAACATTCATAATAACATTTGCGGTCTTTTGACCAACGCCAGAAAGTTTCATAAGTTCATCACGATTGTGATATTTTTTTTGAAACCGCCAATCTGATTTATCGCCCTGACCCACCAATTGTTGTGCCAGTTGATAAATATTTTTCGCCTTGTTATTAAAAAATGATATTTGTGAGATGTGTTTTTTGATGTTGTCAATGCCCAGTGCTACCATTTTTTCGGGTGTTGGTGCCACCGCAAATAATGCCGGTGTCACTTCGTTCACTTTTTTATCTGTTGCCTGGGCAGACAATATTACAGCCACCGCAAATGTAAATTCATTCGTGGAATATAATTCCGAACGAATTTCCATATTTATAGATTTTGGTACAACACTAAAATATTTTTGCGGTGTTATCATTATGCCTTTTCTATTTTAATAGATAATGCGTAACCTTCGATTTCGGTGTTGTGTTCACCATCACCCGTTTCCATTTCACGAATCAATGCATCAGACATAATACGTTTTTTATGCGCCTCAATCGCCATAGAAAGCGCAGGGTCCGCGTTATATGTCATTTTGATTCGGTCTGAAACATCCAGACCAACAGTTTTACGTGTATCTTGGATAAAGCGCAGCGCATCGTTTGCCAAACCTTCGGCAATAAGTTCGGCATTTACTTCTGTATCCAAAACAACAACCGCAGTGTTATCTGGTAATGCGGCACCCGTCACACCATCGCGTACGGTTAAACGATTTTCAAATTCGTCTGCATTTAATGTGTATTCGCCAACAATCAGTTTGTCGTCAGCAATTTCATAATTACCCTGCTTTACCGCTGGGATAATTTTGCTTAATGCACCACCAAGGCGGCTACCTATTTTTGGCGTGATTAAATACACGAAACTATCTGCAAAATCGGTTGTGTTTGCGGTAAATTTAACACGTTTTACATTTAGTTCATCGGCAATAATATCGGTATATTCTGACAAATCAGCACCAGCAATTGTCATGTCAGCCAACGGCAAACGATTGCGCAATTTATATTGTTCGCGTAATTGTTTTCCGGTTGATACGACCATTTGAACACGGCGCATATTTGATACTATTTGTTCATCAACATTGTTAGGTGTTGGGAAATCTGTTAAATGTACAGATTCGCTACCCGTCAAATTTTTATAAATATATTCACTTATAAACGGTGCAAACGGTGCTAAACACCGACATAATGTTGTCAGTACCACATACAATGTGTTAAATGCACTTTGGTCTTCGTCCCAGAAACGTGCGCGTGAACGACGAATATACCAGTTGTTTAACACATCCAAGAATCGTACAAACTCTTTTATTGCTACATCTGGTTTATACGCATCCAGTGCATCACCAACAATTTTTATCAACACATTTAATTCGGACAAAATATATTTATCCAATGTATTTTGTGAAGATGTGTCTTCGGCCGCAGTAATGTTCCCCGCGTTCGCATACAGTGTAAAGAAGTGATATGCGTTCCACAATGGTGTTAAGATAGTTTTAATTGTTTCGTTGAATACTTTGCCATCTTTATCAACGCCAACAGGTTCTGCTTTCAAGAAATTACTGCCTTGAATAAACAAACGTACCGCATCGGCACCAAATGCTTCTAATTGTTCGGTTGGGTCAACGAAGTTATGCAATGATTTTGAAAATTTACGTTTGTTTTCATCAACAATCATACCATTGGCCGACACAACTTTGAATGCTGGTTTATCAAATAATGCAACCGCCATAATCATCAACGCATAGAACCAACCACGTGTTTGATCTTGGCCTTCGATAATATAATCGGCTGGGAATGTTGCTTCAAATTCATCTTTGTTTTCAAATGGATAATGCAGGCGTGCAAACGGCATAGAACCACTTTCAACCCAGCAATCCAAAACATCGGTGATACGTTTCCATCCATCTTTTTCCAATTTATCAAGTGTTGGACGATGTAAATCATCGATTTTTACACCAAAGAAATTTTCCATTTCGGCAATTGAACCAAAGATTTTGTATTTGCCTTCTTTTTCCCAAATTGGCAACGGAACACCCCAGAAACGATTACGTGAAATACCCCATGCGCGCGCACCTTCAATCCATGACATAAAACGGTTTCCGGCCGATGTCCATGTGGTATCACGCTTTGTTATTTCAACAACACGATCACGAATTTTTGGAACATCTATATACCACGCATCTGTGGCGCGATAGATTAATTTTTCATGACTGCGTGGTCCAAATGGATAGCTGTGTTTATGTTGCGCTTTCTGGACCAGGCGACCGTTTTGTTTTAACCATTCAATAATTTTTGGGTTTGCAACGAATATGTTTTCGCCCGCCCAATCAGCGACAGATGAATCAAAATTACCATAATCATCAACGTTTAAAATAATTGGGAATTTTTCATCCATACTACGTGCAGCAATATAGTCATCTTCACCGAACGCTGGTGCAATATGTACAATTCCAGTACCATCACCGTCCGATACATAGTCCGCAGATATTACTTGGTGTAATAATGGGTTGCTGTTTTCATAGTAATTAAACAACGGTTTATAATGCAGACCAACCAAATCGGCACCTAAAACAGTTCCCAAGTTTTCAGATTCACCAAAAACTTTATCATATGCTTTTAATCGCGATTCTGCCAAAACATATACATGACCATCATTATGACGCACACGAACATATTTCATTTTTGGATTTACCGCCAATGCAGAATTAGCTGGCAATGTCCATGGGGTTGTTGTCCATGCAATTGCACGATCACTGTTTTCCAGTTCAAACCAAACGGTCACAGTATCATCAATAATATCTTGGTATTCACTGGATGCTTCACTGTTTGATAAAACAGTTCCCAATTTCCAATCGTATGGATTAACCTTGAAATCTTTGTAGAGCAACCCTTTGTCATACAGTTGTTTTAATGCCCAAATAACAGATTCCATATAGTTTTTATCCATGGTGCGATAACCATATTCATCACCACCATCAACCCAACGACCAATACGTTCAAAATAGCGCAACCATTCGGTTGAATATGTCATAACATCGCTTTTGCACATATCACAAAAGGCACCAATGCCAGATTCAGCAACAATATCTTTGGCTGATTTTTGTTGTTTCTTTTCAACGCTGTTTTCGGCTGGTAATCCATGGCAATCCCAACCCAATGCACGTTCAACATGTTTGCCACACATTGTTTGATAGCGTGAAACCATATCTTTAATAGCAGAAACCCCAAGGTGTCCCCAGTGTGGTAAGCCGTTTGCGAACGGTGGACCATCATAGAATGAAAATGGGTGTCCCAACTTGGTGCGATTTAACGATTTATGAAAAGTATCGTCTGTGCGCCAGAATTCGATAATTTCCCGTTCCAATTCTGGAAAGTTCGCTTTGGGTTCTGTTTTTGGATATGCCATGTTTTATCCTTTTATTTATAAAAAACGGGCGCCCTGTGCGCCCCAGCCACCGCTAAAGCGCAGAGCCGATTTATCTAATAATAATTATTATTGCGTCTGTTCCCATTTTTGTTTTCTTTATGCTTGTTCCCCGTAGCCTTGGCGAAGGGGACTGGTGCCGGTGATAGGACTTGAACCTACGACCCCCTCATTACGAATGAGATGCTCTACCAGCTGAGCTACACCGGCAACGCGCTTAGTTTAGCCCAAGAATTTCACAATTTCCAGTATTAAATTAGCGTTTTTTAGGTTTTTTATCGCATGGCGTGGGCAAGTCGATGTTGCTAATGTTTTTGTATATCGGGGGAAAAATGCACACATATTTAATCGTTTATGGAATTATGATAATAAAACTGATTTTGGCAATCGTAGCAGCCGTTGTTTTTATGCGCCTTTTTACACCGTCTGGAACACTGAAACAGATGACACCATTGGCGGTTATCATAAACTTTCTGTTAAGTGCAATTTTGTCTGATTTTATTTTGAACCGAAATATTAATTTGTCGGAATTTATAGTTGTGATTGTGATATATGGGGTGCTGATAAACATATTAAATCGTTTTGCCTTTTATACTGATATTGGACATCGTATTTTTATTGGTGATCCCCAGGTTATTATTCAAAATGGCCAGATAAATGTTGATAAAATGGAACAATTAAAATTGTCACCACGCGATTTAGCAGCCGCTATGCGCAGTCACCACATTCATTCGTTGCATGAAGTTGAAATGGCGCAAATTGAACCGAACGGAGAATTAACAATTGTTAAAAAAGGCGACAAAAAATATTCAGTTATCGTTATAGATAATGGTGATATAGATGAAGACGCATTACAAAAAATAAATCGCAGTGAAAAATGGCTACGCAAAGAATTACGTAAAAAGAAAATAAAAGATATCGATGATATCTTTGTTGCGCAATGGAACAATGGAAAGCTACAAATTGTGAAAAAGGAAGATAAAAAAACTAATTCTTAATCTTTCTTAACACGACCATAATTCCAGCCGGTGTCATACCTGGAATTCGTGACATATCGGCAATGTTTTCTGGACGCGTTGCGTTTAATTTTTCAATCAGTTCGTTTGTTAATCCAGAAAGACCTGAATAATTAAAATCGTGTGGGATTTTCAAATTCGCATCCCGTTTGTATGCGGCAATTTCCCGCGCATTGCGGTCAATATAGCCTGCATAGAATTTGTCGTTCTTGGCAATTTCTTTTTCGTGTAATTTATATTTTTCGTTAAATTGTTTTTGCGAAATTAAACCGCATTTTACGCCCATTTGACCGATGCGTGCAATCGCATTGTCGGCACGTAATGACAGTCGATATTCTGCACGTGATGTGAACATACGATATGGTTCGTCTACCCCAAGTGTTGTTATGTCGTCAATCAACACACCAATCATCGAATTAGTTCGGTCAAGTTCCAAATATGCACCACCAAGCGCGTGGGCGGCAGCATTTGCGCCCGCAACAATACCTTGGGCGGCGGCTTCTTCATATCCAGATGTGCCATTGATTTGTCCCGCAAAGAATAAATATGGAATATCTTTGCTTTGTAGTTTGTCATTTAATGCACGCGCATCAATTGCATCATATTCAATGGCATATCCATATCGTGCAATACGCGCATTTTCCAACCCTGGAATTGTACGAATCCATTTATCTTGGATGTCGGCACCGAATGATGTTGAAATTCCGTTTGGATAGATTAAATCACTGTCTAGCCCTTCGGGTTCAAGGAATACATGATGTGATGTATGCGATGGAAAACGCATGACTTTATCTTCCAGACTTGGACAATAGCGCGGACCGATACCTTCGATATCGCCATTATACATTGGTGCGCCAGCAATATTTTCACGAATGATTTTATGTGTTTCTTCGGTTGTGTGCGTGATATAGCAAACAGAAGAATATGTGTTTTCTGGATTTGGTGCGCTGAACCAATCATGCGGTTCGTCACCAGGTTGTAATTCACAAACATTAAAGTTTATACTGTCGCGATAAATACGTGCCGGTGTCCCGGTTTTAAGGCGCATAAGTTTAAATCCAC
>CAMHKP010000011.1 GCA_946185785.1 uncultured Alphaproteobacteria bacterium | reverse complement strand
TCAAACGTTATTTTGTATCACTTTAATTTGCGTGAAACGAAATATTAAACACTATCACAAGTAGGGGGCAAGCAGAGATGAACGTTAAAAATTTATTTAAAGCTTTGGCATTTGGTTCGGTTGTGTTGACTGTAACCCCCGCGTTCTGTGATAGTTTATTTTTTGAAGACGAACCAATCCAAGATGGTGTTCCTGTTTTTGAAATGTCAAAAACTTTCGCAGATATTTATGAAAAGCTTGATTCTGTGAAATGGGGCGGTAAAAGCATAAATGTTGCGATTGAGGGATTGGAAAACCTGAACAAGAATGCGCATATTGCAGCGACAGATGAACGTGTTGTTTTGGTTTGGGGTGATTCAATTGTTGGGAATTTTCCGCGTCCATCTGCGGGTGATTGGAACGGGTTCGGTGAAATTACAACAGCGTTGGTTTTGAAGTTGCGTGCATTAGATCCATCATTGCGTGCGGCATCAACAAGTGAGACATACCAAATGGTTGTAGATGCATTAATGCGTGGTGTTGATGAACGTGGTCGCTATGTTTTTTCGCGTGCTGCTGAAGTCTTGGAAGATGGACGAATTCTAACATCGGTTGGTATGAATGGTATTCGTGATGAACGTGGTAATTTCCGCGTGCATGGTGTGTTCAAAGGGTCGCCTGCAGATGTGGCTGGGATTCATATCGGTGATTTGATTTCGCATATAAATGGTACGGCGGTTGCGGAAATGTCAGATGGGGAATTAGAATCAGTAATGGACGGTTTTAATTCTGGTACAGTAAAATTGAAATTGGTGACACCGTCTGGAAATCGCGATGTTGTGTTGCGTCGTGCGACAATTGTTTCGGCCGATGCTGATATAGTTCATCGTTCATCACAAAATACAAATATACTGGAAATCATTGTGCACAATGTATCAAATGGGGCGGTATCAATCGTGAACGAAGCATTGGCAAGATATCCAAATCTGGACGGTATTGTACTTGATTTGCGTGTTGCAACAGGTGACGATGAACGTGCGGCGGCAAAATTGGCTGGACTGTTTATTGGGCAAAATCCAGTTATGCGTATTGCACAAACGTCGTACGAAGAAGTTGAAGTTGTCCCAGGTTCGAATGCGGTGACGGCCGCACCAGTTGTCGTGTTGTTGTCTGATATGACACGTGGCACAAGCGAAGCAATCGCATCCGCATTTTATGAAAATGGTCGGGGTGTTTTGGTTGGAACACCAACGGCGGGACTTGCGCGTATCGCAACCAAGATAGATTTAGATAATGGTGGTGCGCTGGAACTGATGAACAAATCTGTAAAGACTGGTTCGGGGCGTGATATAGACGGTCGGGGTGTATTTCCAATTGTATGCTTATCTAACATTCGTTCGTCACAGCAACAAAATGCGTTCTTCTTGAATGTTATAAATGATACATTTAATGCCCAAGATTTTAATAAAGATACAAGTGTGAACGCTGATGATATTCGTCGTGGTTGCCCAAAAATTACCAGTGGTGCCGATGAAGATTCGTTGTCTGCGGCGGTGGCGGCAAAAATATTGACCGATAGAAAGATATACAATCGATTGATTATGGAATAATTGTATCAAAAGGGTATTTCATGTTTTTAACAGCTGATAATAAATTAAAGACAAAATGGCTTATCTGGGGTGGGGTGATAACAGCCGTTTTGGTTGCGCTTGGCATCACGTGGTTTGATAAACCGTTGTATATTTTTATGCGCGGGTTTGATTGTCGTGCATGGAAACTATTTGATTACATATTTGATGTCAAAATTTGGCTTTTACTGACGGGTATATTGTTGTTGTTGGTTTTTGCAAAAAAAACACAAAATTCAGGTATAAAATATAAAAATGAAAAAAATAACTTTAGCTTGGTTGTTGTTGTTAAAGACTTTATGAACAAGGTAAAAACAAACTATGCGTTTTTGATTTTTTCATCTGTTTTATCGGCTGGTGTTGTTGCCAAGATTTTAAAGATTTTAATTGGTCGTTATCGTCCAATATTTTTTGAAGCATTGGATATGACCGGATTCCGTCCGTTCTCGTTTGATTGGGCATTTAATTCAATGCCATCGGGACATGCCGCGGCAACATTTGCAGGGTTGGTGATGGCGGGCATGCTGGTACCAAAATTTAAGCCGTTGACATGGTCAATTGCAATTATTGTCGGTATTTCGCGCATTGCGTATGGGGCGCATTGGCCAACAGATGTTATATTGGGGGCGTTTATTGGTATGGTTGCAGCCGATATAATAAAGTGGTTGGCGTTTCGCCATAAATAATATTACCGCTGTAATGGCGGTTTTATTTTTTTGAAATCACACTAACACTTTTGTGATTTTTATGATAAAATGCATCTTATGAAATCAGAATCTAAATTTTTGCCGGACAGTGTTTCGGGGGCATTAAAGTCGCTTTTTGCACGTGCCTGTGGTGCAGCAATATTGTTGGTTGGTGCATGGGCACTGATAGCATTATTCTTTCATAATTCTTATCTTGATGGATTTGCAAGTGCAAGTACGTTTGGCAACCAATCGTTTATGGGTAATGTGATTAGCTTTATGCGATATATGATTGGTTTTATTCCATCGCTGTTGTTGATTTTATGTACAATGCGATGGGGGGTGTCTTTGGTATTAAATTGGGAACCAGAATACGCACCAGAATACAATATATTGCGTGGTTTTATTGCGATATGTGCTGGGGCGGCTGGCTTTGGTATAATTGCGCCATCGGCAACGTATGGTGGTCTGGCTGGGGCGATTGCTGCAAATGATATTGGTGGCCTTATTGGCGCATGGGGTATAATATTTGGATTTATATTTATTGGTGTGTTCTTTGTAATGGGCGGTATGCTTTTACATATCAAATGGTCACATGTTCAATCTTTGTTATTGTCAGTATGGCGTGGTACGCGTTGGTTGCTGGCGTTGTTCCATTTGGTTCAGCCAGCCGAAGCAGAAGAATACGAAGAAGACGAAGAATATGAAGAAGAGGAAGAAGAAACCGAAGAAGATGACGAAGAAGAGGAAGAAGCACCAAAACGTAAAACACGTGCCGCCAAGAAACGCGCTGTAAAGCGGACATCTGGCGAATATGAATTGCCAGACCCAAAGTTCTTGGAAGCATCTAATTTTGGCAAGAATATTGTGACCCCAGAATTAAAACGTAATGCGGTTGCAATGGAAACGCACTTTGCCGAATATGGTGTTATTGGTCATGTGACTGGAATTCGTCCGGGGCCAATTGTGACATTATATGAATTTATGCCAAAAGACGGTACGCGTATGGTTGATGTGAATAAAACTGCACGCGATATGACACGTGCAATGGCAACCGAAAGTATCCGTATTGCGCATATACCTGCAACCCAGTTGATTGGTGTTGAAATGGTGAATTTGAAACGTGAAATGGTGCGTTTTGGTGGATTGGTTGGGAATGATGCGTTTATTGAATCTAAATACAAGATACCACTTGCGCTGGGGGTTGATATTGGTGGTAATCCAATGTATTACGATTTGGCCAAGATGCCACATATGTTGATTGCTGGACGTACCGGTTCTGGTAAATCTGTTTTTGTTCAATCTATTATAATGTCCATAGTATATCACTTTACACCAGATAAATGTAAATTAGTCATTATTGACCCGAAGGGGGTTGATTTTGGATTCTGGGATGATATTCCACACCTGATAACACCAATTGTAAAATTGGATGCAGCGGCGGCGGTCAATGCACTTAAATGGGCTGTGCGCGAAATGGAAGATCGCTATAAACAATTACAGGTATTGAATGCACGTAATATAGAAAGCTATAACGAAATTGCGGCGGCAAAACGTGCGGCTGGCGAAAAATTAACACGTCAGGTTGCAGTTGGTACAGACGAAGAAACAGGCGAATTGTTATTTGAAACCCAAGAAGTCGATTTGTCTGATATGCCATACATTGTCATTATTATTGACGAGGTTGCCGACTTGATGTCACTTGCGCGGAAAGAGGTCGAAGCCTGTGTCCAACGTATTGCCCAGAAAGCGCGTGCGGCGGGTATCCATCTGGTCATGGCGACACAGCGTCCAGACGCAACAACGATTACTGGGGTTATTAAGGCAAACTTCCCAACGCGTGTTTCATTCCAAGCGCGTAGCGTTATCGATTCTATGACAACATTGGGTGAAAAGGGTGCAGAACAGTTATTGGCATGTGGTGATATGTTGTTTAGTGAAGCGGGTAAGGTTCCAGTTCGTATCCATGGTGCATTTATCGCAGACGAAGAAATGGTAAGGGTTGGCGATTTCTTACGCGCCCAGGGTGAACCAGAATATACATCTGGGGTGACCGATGGCGATGATGCTTCTGTTGATGGTGGTGATGTTGGCGGTGCATCTGGGGCCAGTGGTGGCGGCAAAGGCGATGATTTGTATGCCCAGGCGGTTGAAATTGTTCGTCGTGATAAAAAGCCAACGATTTCATATATTCAACGCAGATTGCAAATTGGATATAACAAGGCGGCAACATTGGTTGAGCGCATGGAAGCCGAAGGTGTGGTTAGTGCGCCAGACGCGAATAATAAACGACATATATTATAATGTATAAATGCGGGCATATTGTCCGCATTTATTTTTTGTACTTTAGACTTTTTTTAAAGGCGTTTTTATGATATAATTTTTATCAAAAGGAGAAAATATATTATGAAAAAACAATTATCTTTATTGGCGGTGGCGGTTGCCTTGGTCGGTATCGCACCAGCATTTGCTGAAACAAATTGGGGCGCACGCGCGGGATCTAGTGCTGATTTATCAAGTGCACCTGCGACACGTACACGCCAAAGCGTAAATTATAACAAATATCAAACACGTTCGAATACAGCGACATATGAAAGACAAGATGGCAAGAATATTTATTATACACAACCTGCGAACCGCAGCGCGATGTATAAACAATATGCATCTGGTTCTTCTTCACAATCTGTGCGTACATCACGTTCAGAAACAGTTCGCACTGAATTGAAACGTAAATATTATTTGGCACATCCATTCTATCAACCGTTACAGGGTAAATTTGGTTCGATAACTGATTTGTCATATGCAAACAGCGGATATGATTTCAAATTGAACAGTATGGATACAGCAATTAGTGGTGGTGCGTTCGCAGGATTAGAAGGTGAATCTGGTTCTTGGAAATCAACACAATTCGCAATCAAAGAAGATTTTAGCTATGGTATTACCGATAAAATCGCATTGGTTGGTATGCTGCGTTATGAAATGAATGATTACAAATTTGATTGGAAGTCTTTTGATGACGATAAAGACGACGACAATGGTTTGAACTTGTTCGGTTTGGGTGCACAATTCCGCGTTATTGACAGTGCTGACTGGATTGGTGAAGTTTCTGCTTATTTTCAGCACCAGAAAGACATGGCAAATAATTTCTTGTTAGAATTAAAGGCTGGTTATAAAGTTTCACGTTCAACAATCTATGGTTTGTTGCGTGGTTGGTATGTTGATATTGACGGTGATGCGTATGGTAATGGATTGGATGCAAGCGATCCAGAACGCGCAATGTTCATTGCATACGAATTGGATGACAAAGCTTTCTATATCGAAGGTGGTTTGGGTGTGTTCAGTGTTCTGGACGAAGATTGGACATTAAATGTCGAAGGTATCTTTGGACACTATGATTGGCACAACCAATTTAATATCAAGGGTGAAATTGGCTGGCAGCCAAATGATTGGTTTGCTTGGACAGTTTATGCCAAGGCGTCCTTGTACGACAGTGCCGATGACAAAAATCTTGATTTTTATTGGTATCAACCAAGTCTTGCCGATGTTGATGCTGGTTTGACCAAAATCGGTAAAATGGATTTGGATAGTACACAAGAATGGTCGATTGGTACACGTGTAATGTTCCAGTTCTAATTTAGATTGGAAAAATTTGTGGTAATGACCATGCGGGTTGCATGGTCATTACCAATGTAAAGATGAATTTTATGTTGGGGGGGATGTATGCCAAAAATTTTTCGTGCGTTTTTATTGTCTTGTTTAATTGTAATGCCGTTTGCGGCACGTGCGGATTTTGATTTGGAAACAGATACATCTGATCCTTTATTTATTTTGCGCGATGATGCAATCTTGGCCGAAGGTGGCTTGTCATATGGTCACGAAGACAGTCATGATATTTTACGTATGGGACTCAATTTTTCATATGGTTTGAACGACCGTCTGTCAATTGGTGCGCGTACAAATTATCAAATAGATTTTTCTGGGGCCCAAGATGGCTTTTCCAGTGTTGATCTTGGTGGGGTATATCGTATGGCGCGTGCCGGTGATAATGATGCGCGTTTGATTTCCGATGCATTGTTCGGTTTTAAATTTGGTGGTTCAAAATATGTGCGTACCCCTGATTTTGCAGATTCGTCATACTATGCAGGGCTGCGTCTTGGACGGCAATGGGCTGGTGTGACGCTGGCGGCAACAATTAAATCGACATGGGTTTTTGATGATACGCGCGGTATGTCGTTTATTGATTTTATCCCAGAATCTTATTTTCGTATGGACCAAAATTGGCGTGGTGGGGCTGGATTTACTTTTCGTAAATCAACAAATCCGCATTACAACCAAGAATGGTTAAATTTAAAACTGGTTTGTCAGTTTGGTCGTACACAATACATTGGACACATAGATTACGAATTTGAAGATGACGAAGCCCAAATCGGCACAAGGGTAAAAGTTTTATTCTAGATTATTTCTTGCCTAGTTTTTCGCGCAGGGAATTCCAATAATCAAGACGCTTTTTAATTTCGCGTTCAAATCCGCGTTCAACGGGTGTATAGAAAGTACGCCGTCCCATTTTTTCTGGAAAACAATTCTGTCCCGAAAAACCGATTTCGGTATCGGGTTCATAAACGTATCCGGCACCATATCCCATGTTTTTCATCATGCGGGTTGGGGCATTCAAAATATTCTTTGGTGGGGGAAGTGAACCAAATTCATTTGCCGCTGCGTATGCAGAATGAATCGCGACATCAAGACGATTGCTCTTTGGTGCGGTGCCAAGATATACAACCAATTCAGCCAATGCGATGTCGCCTTCGGGTGATCCCATACGTTCATATGCGTTCCATGCCGCAATTGCCATTTGAATTGCGTTTGGATCTGCCAAACCAACATCTTCCATTGCGAACCTTGTTAAACGGCGGAATATATACATTGGGTCTTGACCAGATGTCATCATACGCGCGACCCAATAAAGTGCAGCATCGGTGTCGGATGCGCGCAATGATTTATGCACCGCGGAAATTAAATTATAATGTTCATCACCAGCACGGTCGGACAACGGTGATCGTTTTTGAATTGCGTTATCTAGTTCGTCTGGGGTTAAATTGTTTTTGAAATTTGCGTTTAATAAATATTCAATTGTGTTTAGCAAAAATCGCGCATCGCCATCTGCCATTTGTGCCAAGTGCGCACGTGCCGCGGTGTCCAATGGTAATTTTTTACCGGTAAATTTTTCGGTGCGCTTCATCAGTTCTATTAAATCATCGGTACATAATGGTTCCAAAACACCAACATGACAACGCGACAGCAACGCGTTGTTTAAATTAAACGATGGGTTTTCTGTTGTCGCGCCAATGAATACCACAGTGCCGTCTTCCAGATATGGTAACAATGTATCTTGCTGAGTTTTATTGAAACGATGAATTTCGTCAATGAATAATAATGTACCACGACCAATCTGGTGGCGCAGTTTGGCGGCTTCGACTGCTTTCTTGATATCTGCAGTTCCAGAAAACACCGCGGACATCGGTACAAAATCCATATCGACCGAATTTGCCAATGCGCGCGCTATTGTTGTTTTTCCGCACCCCGGTGGTCCCCAAAGTATAAGATTTGATAATTTCTGGTTTTCAACCATACGACGAACAAGGCCGTTTTCGCCAAGCAGGGCAATCTGGCCCAAGACTTCATCAATAGTATTTGGGCGCATTAAATCAGCCAAAGGGCGATTGTCATTGTTCATTTATATTTATTTTACTTATATTTTACTTACGTTTTATTTGTGGTATAATAATGATAGTACATAAAAAAGGGGTTGGCAATTGGTAAATAATACAAAAGAAGCCGAAGTTGCATTGGCTGTCGCAAACTTGGCGGCGGCGGCAATGTCTGCAAATCCGAATCTTACGATGGCGGCGGCGGTTGCCCAGGCGCGGATAACTCTGTTGGGTGGTGCGGCAAGCGATTCGCAAATTGCAAAATCGGTTCGTCCCGATAAAATTCAATGTCTGGAAGATGGTACGTGGCATATTATGTTGCGTCGCTATATCAAACGTAAATTTAATTTAACCCCAGAACAATATCGTGAAAAGTGGGGCTTGCCACATGATTATCCATTTGTGGCACCGAATTATGCGACTACGCGATCGAAAATTGCCAAGAAGTCTGGATTTGGAAAGAAGAAATAGGGGTTCATCATGACAACAAAAGCGGCGGATAAGATTATAGATATAGCAGATTCTGGTGTGGCCGGTGTCATGCGTCGGGCTGGCAAGCACTTTGGAAAAGTAAAAAAGATTGTTAAAAAACCAATAGATAAAAATGCCGCGGGTCTGGACAAGGTTACTTCGGGTACAGGAAAAGTTGCTGGGGCAGGGTTACATATTGGTGCTGGATTGGTAGATATTAGCGCCGCTATATTATTAAAATTGTCACAGATGTTTGTTGCTGGAACGGATGGCTTGTTGGCGGACAATAAGATACTTGATTTCATGAAAGAGAAATATGCAACAAAAAAAGTTAAAAAGAATAAGGAAGGTAAAGATAAAAAATTATCAAAATTTACAAAAAATAATCCACGTGTCGCGGCTTATCTTACATGGTATTTGATGTTGCTAACGGCGATTGGTGGTGTTGGCGGGGTGGCAAACAAAGATAAAATTGCAGATACAGTTAAAAGTAAAATAGAAAAAATCAAAGGTGGCAAAGACAAATCTGAAGATGATGACACAATATATCTTGATAAAACGTATTCTGTGCAAGATGCTTCGTTTAGACAAAATGTGGTAAATGAAAACTGGTCGGAAATAGTAGTGGGGTTGTTGGAATTCGAAACGTATCGTGGTGCGAATCCCAAAAAACAATCAGGTGAAAGTAGATATACTTACGGTCCAGGAATTACGTGGGTTTATGAAAACGGGAAACAAAATGCCTGTAATGGGGTATATGTCGATAAAGTGAAAAACTTTTC
>CAMHKP010000010.1 GCA_946185785.1 uncultured Alphaproteobacteria bacterium | reverse complement strand
TTTAAAATGTTTATCTTCATATAAAATAGTCGCGCGTTTAACAGAATCACTAATCTGATTTAGTGGCGTATATATGCGGTATTTGTCATCAGCAGACAGTGTAATTCGTAATAATGTTCCGTTGCGGTCGTAAAAGACACGTGAAAAATGTGTGTCATATAAAAGGGGTGGGGTAAAGAACAGCCGTATAATAAAATACAGTAATAACAATATGCCAACAATGGTACAGCCACGTTTATGATTGTGGTAAAATCTGGAAATTTTGGTGCTAAGATTATTCTGCCAACGCATTTTTTACCGTAAATGTTTTTCCAACTTCGCCAGTTGCATTTATTTGCGGGTTGTACAAAGATGCTGCATAAATCGGTGGAATTTGGAATGTCCCAGCCGCCCCCGCAACCGCGTTATAAGTGATTGTTTGTCCATCGCGGGTAATGTTGGTAAATACCAGTACGCGATCTTCGCGTGGTTCGGCAAAATCTATATCGCCCATTGGGTCGCCAGCGATGAACCCACCGGGGACAAGGTCTGTGATAACAACATTAGGAATAATATCACCACGACGAGAACGGACAAATATTTTGACGGTAATTGTATCACCCACAGTCGCAGAAGTTATCTTGTTGCCTGCATCGTCATAATATTCGCGCATAATTTCAATACCGTTTGATTGTGACTGGACATCGGTTGGGAATCCACCAGATACAGTTGTGTAATATATTGGATTGCGACGATCACAATTTGCGCATTTTACTGTTATGTGTTTTGCGTTTAATGGAATGTTGGCAATGATGGCACCTGCGGATGTTTGTGGTTCTATCTGTACACCGTCTGCAGATAGTGTTATCGCATCCGCTGAAATTTTTGTGTTTGATATATTCCCAGATGCGCCCATTATAATTGCTGCGGATGTATATGATGAATAATCACCATTGTTTATATATTCAGCAACTTCGTCACCCATATCGTTTGTTGCAATTGCAGTAAAGTACCGGTTTACCAAATATGCATACATGGCATCATTTGCAACAGTGTTTCTGAACATAGAATCAATTCTAGAACGTGTGGACTGACGATATTTGGTAATAAGTGAATTCGCTTTGCTGTCTTGCTTTAATATCTTATAGGCCGTAGCAATATACGCACCCATTAAATCCGTTTGCCAATTTTTAATGTTTTCGTTGGCATATTCTTCAAATGCATCTATATAGCCCGTCGTAATATAACCATTTTGTGTCAAAACATATATTGTATAAGCATGGGTTGCTGCGTCGGATTCATCGTTTATGTGTGTCCCCGCATAAGTGCGCAGATAGTCAATCGCACGTGACAGCATATTCTTTGGTACATCAAATCCACCGTTTTTAGCGATTTCCAAGAACTGTGTGACATATGCGGTTAATGATGCGGTTTCCGCGTTGGATTCATTGTCGCGCGATGTGCTGTCGCCATTCCACAGGTCAAACGAACCATCATCGTTTTGGCGATTTTTAAGTGTTGCAATTGTGTCAGCAATCTTTTGTTTGGATTCTGCGTATGTTGTTCCCAAAATTTCGCTGTTTGACATCAGTGCATATGGCAGTGTGCGCGACACCAATTGTTCTGTGCATGGATATTCGTATTTCTTCAGGTATTCAAACAACGGGCGCGCAACAATCGCATTGTTTGATGCCAGATACAATTTAATGTTTGCGAATTCTGGATACATATTCGTTGCGAAATTACGTATCACAATAGTTGATGTTTTTATCATGCCAGATTTTATTTTGGTCTGATATGTCGTAATTGGACGGATAGACAGCGCAGATGTTGTTGTTCGTTGTGATAATACAGCATCGGTACCATCGCGAATGTCGGTTGATATTTTAATGTCGGCATTACCCAATCCGTCTCCAGCTTTTACAGCAAAAGACCACATTTTTTCATTGCCATATGGTATGGATAAATTTGTTGTTGATTCTGTTGTGATATTCAAATTCGGTGAAACTGTTGCGGCAATATCTGCAACAGCAGTAGCCGTTGTGCCGTCGGTCATATTGGTAATAATTGTGTTTATATCAAATGTGTCGTTTGGTGCAACAACCATTGGTGCAGTTGTGGAAACAATAATCGGGCTTTGAATGCGGACTTCGGTATCCGATGAACCAACCGATGTATCGTTTGCAGCAATCGCATATACACGAACCGCACCATTAAAGTATTCTGGGATATCAAACGTTATTGTGTTTGGGGTATCTGCGCGGGCGTCTAATATTCCTGAATAGAACGCCACCGGTTTATTGGTTTTGCGTGCAAACGGATTCGTAAGCGCGACACCAATTCCAGATTCCAATTCCGCGAAATCACCACCACCTGTTTTTGCCAATTCACTTAAGATCTTGTATTCTGGCAATAATAAAGACAAAATTTGATATGTTTCAACCTGTAAAGCGGCCTTTTGGAAGAAGTGTGCCAATGGGTTTGGTACTTTGTACTTTGCGACCTGTAAAATGCCAGTATTTATTGCGAAAATCATGATACGCGAATTTTTGGATGTGGTATACGTAATCGGCAATTTGTTGTCGGTTATGATTTCTGGTGTTTCCAGCTTGATATTTATCTTGCGTGCGGTGGTGCTGGCACGGAATGGTGCAACCGCGGACGTGTATGGTGTTGTGAAAACATCGCGGCTGTTTATATCACGCACGAATGAAACGTTGACATAACCAGATCCTTCGAATCCATCGGGCAGGGTAATTTGCTGGACCGAAGTATTGGAAGTTGTACGGAACCATTTATATGCGTAAACCTTGTCTCGCTCAATTGTAATAAGGCCAGTACCAACATACGGTGTTGTCAGGCTTATATTTATCGTGTCGCCCGCAGAATATTCGTTTGCATTCAATTTTATCTGCATTTCGCTAGTTGTATTTGTGGCAAGGTCAGTATTCGATGCGTCTGCAACAAAATATTCAATGTTTGCCAATATTTTGTCAGTGCTGTCTGTTATTTGGACAAAATATGTACCACCGTGACTGGTGTCCAAACGAATTTCGCTGCCAGATTCAGCAATATTAATATTTGTTGTTGATATTACGGTATCGCGTGTAATTGTTTGATATTTGTAATAATCATTATAGTCTTTGACCAAACTGGTCAGGTTTTCGCGACGTACCGTACGCATGGTTAAGCCGTTCGCTGCTGCACGTTTACCGGACATGTTTAATGCAAGTAAGTTGACCTTGCGAACATCATCGCGCGAAATATAGCTAAGGTTGGAATTAGCGTGATAGCCAATTAAAAATTCAGCATCTGAAACACGTGCGGTTATTGCCGTTTGGACACCTGTGCCAGATGCACCTTCGAATCCAGTGACATTTAATGTCATTAAATAGGTGCCATTTGGAATAGTACGATTAAAGTTAATGTCCAGTTTTGCATGGCCACTTTCATCGGTTTTTACATCTGGTAAATCAACAGAAAA
Organism: uncultured Alphaproteobacteria bacterium; assembly: GCA_946185785.1. Taxonomy (GTDB): domain Bacteria; phylum Pseudomonadota; class Alphaproteobacteria; order Rs-D84; family Rs-D84; genus Enterousia. Next base: position 6,138 of record CAMHKP010000010.1, on the reverse strand, counting down.
TGTTTGTGCGCGTGATGCTGCGTTGTCGGACAGACCAGTCCCAGATATAAAGTTCGGGGTAAATGTATAATCGCGATATTCTGGGAATACAAATTCAATTGGGCGCAGTGTTGCATGTGCCGAAATACGACGATCTGGTGCCGGAGTCCCAAACAGGTTGAACAGTGTAATATTCGCAGACATATTATTCACAGAAATCCAACCATCGTCATTAGCGCCAGTAATGTCAGCAGTTATTTTTAAATTGTCTGGGGTGAATTCTTGGACACGAAAAGTTGTTGTGCCGATTGTATCATGGATACGGTTTTTGCTGGTTGTCAAAAATACGTTTATGGCATATTCACCAATCGCAGCATTTTTTGAAACGGGATATGATACATCAAACATACCGTCCCCAGAAAGCGCAAATGATTCTTCGCGTACGGTGCGGCCACGCGGATCGGTGATTTCCAGTTTAACTGGTACATTTGATAGTTTTGTAAATGTTTTGTTTTTTACGACCCCAGCGATTGTTGCGGTTTCACCAGGACGATATATACCACGATCTGAAAATACAAACGCGTTCATTGGGGTTGAATGTGTTGCGTATGCACCATCTATTTCAAATTTAGAATATTCAACATGTGTATCATATGAATTATATGGGATGAACGAAACATCGTCTTTGGCGCGGGCAACAATCGCAACCGGTTCGCGTTCGTTGCGATATTCAGACCATGCAAAATTTGGTATTGTGACAAATCCGGTTTCATCGGTACGCCCCGCCCAGATTGCATTTCCGTTGCGCCCCAGCACAAATATTTCAACGTCTGCATATGGTGCACCATCATTCAGTTGCGATGTGAATACAGACGATGTGCCGTCCAGTGCAACTTTACGAATCAAGCCGATGTTTGTTAGTAATATCAAACGACGGTCACTGTATTCTGCGCTGGATTCTGTGGCGCCAGTTTGAATTACAAATATTCCGGTTTTGTCGTTTGTGCCACGATCCAGATAATCGCCCAAATCAACCGATGCATAATTAGTCTTGTTCATTGCGGTGTTTGCAAACCCGATACGTTTTTGGAATACCGATGCCATGTCGTACACACCAAAAGACCATGATTTGAATTCAATGTTCTGGGCAAATACATTATATGTTTGTGATATAAGGTGATTTATATCATCTGATTTAATTTTATATAAATTAACATATGCGGTATCTGCGCCACCACGTGCAACAATTGTTAATTTTTTATCGCCCGCCAAAGACAATAATGCGCCAGTGCCGGCAATCTTGACCGTCTTTTCTGGATATGCGACTGGCAATACACGATTGACGCCATTTTTTAATACAAACCCAGAACTTGATTTTATACCATCGCGCACCTTTACATATATATAGCGTTGTGAATCATCGGTTACATCATATGCAAAAGCATACTGATATACACCAATCGGGTTGGCAAAGTCAGTCTGTTTAATGTTTAATTTTTTAGATTTTGCTAATACTGCACTGCTTATTTCATCGTTTGCCCATTCGTGTGGTTGTGAATCATCGTCTTCGGTATATTTCGGTAAAAGATATACATCTAAATCACGCGCCCAATTCGTTTTGGCATCTGCAGCCGTTGTCATATTTATCAAGATTAGTTGTTGCGCATTGCCACGCGCATCATCGGCCGCGATAGATTTTATTCCAGAAATCTTGAAGAAATTGTCCAGTGATTCAATGGTGGTGCTGGCGCTGACTTTCTGGGTAGATGTGTTTTGTGTTGCAGAATCTATGCGGTTTATTTTTAATCGCAACGTATGTGATGTGTCATCAACCGCAATTGGTTCGGTTGTAATAATGGCGGTGCGATTAAATCGGTCGAAACGCACGTCAAATTTAACACGATGCATCCCCAATTTCACAGAAACGCGATCAGCAAAACCATCGGTTTCAATTGGATAATTGAAAGACACAACCGCTGCGCCAACAACGGTGCGGCTGCGTGATTCATCGGGGTATACGTTAAAACTGTCAATTGTGGCGGCAATTTTCGGTGTCACAAAAGATGTGGTTCGTGAATCTGGACGGACATCGCTGTTGAATAATTTTTTGCTGATTTTTACAGTGTATTTAGTGTTCGGCAACCAGTCTGAATCTGGGGTAAATCCAATCATATTTGGACCACGAACCGTCCAGTTTCCGCGTAGGTAAGGGGTGATTTTAACGTCGCGCGCAATATCGGTGGTGGTTAAATCCATTTTAAATGCAGGCGCATATGGCCCAGATGCCCAGTTGTATGAAATAATCAGTGGTTGGACAGAGGTTAATGTACGATTGTTGTTAACCTCTGGCGTGCTGGACGACATCATAAAATTAGCGGAATTAGAATCCAGAAATGCGGTTGGGGTGGGGGTTGGTACCGTTAACATTAAACGTGTTTTCTTGGATGAATCGTGGAACAACAAAAAGCATGCGCAAATTGCGACAATTGCGATTAACCCCAAAACAATGCCACGCAACCATTTGCGTGATGATGGCTTTTGCTTTCTTCCTTTCACCAGAAACACTCCCCAATGTTCTTTGGCTATATGTTAGAAATGAAAAGACGAAAAAACAAGTTTTTTATTTATGAAAATTTAATTAAAAAGCAAGTTTTGTTTTCGCAAACATATAAAATTCGTCTTGGCCATATGGATTGTCAACAAACCCTGCGGTCAAGAAGCCGTATTTTGCCATATATTCCACAGATGGTGTTGCTGCCATATCAATTTTATAGTCGCGATATGTAATTGCGCCAGATGTATTACGACCATTTGCCAAATGTAAATTCATAGCCCCATTTACGATTGTGTCTGGAATACCGACTGAAAAAGACCATTTGTCGCCACGCACCCCGACATATGCGGATGCTGTATATATATTAGAGAAAGATGAAATTACAGATTCTTCACCGGCTTGTGGGCGGGCAATACCCAGTTGTGTGTGTCCAAACAATTCAATGTTGCCAAATTTGTATGATTTGTTTGTACCGATATAACTGGTTGTTGTATCACCGTTTGTTTGTAAAAATCCAGTTCCAGACAACATGTCATTACGATAAAAGCCAAATTCTATATCACCGAATTCGAATTTTGTGCGCGCATCATCACCACGCAGACGTTCAAATCCCAATCCGCGATTTTGTACAGAAATATTGTCGGCAACGCTTGTTTCAAATTCACGACCATATTTATCAAAGAAAGCCATTGTTGGATTTGCCGATTGGATACCATGTGCAATCTGGGCAGATACGCGTGCGATTTGCAATGGTTGTGAAACGTTTTCATTTATTACGATTGTTGATGCGCCAACTGGGCGGGTGGCGGCTTCTAAATCCAGCATACCATGGCCATAGATTTCGTCAACGCCGACTTCGCCTAAGTCCGCTGCGGTTTCAAACAAAATGTTGGTTATAGATTCCGCATCCATTGGGTGATTTTTTGCCAATTCTGCTTCGCGAATAACGGCAATAGCCGCCGAAACAACTGGGGCGGCAAAAGATGTGCCTTGGATATTATCGCTTTGGAAAGTTCCAGGTGCGGTAATACAATAGTTTTGTGTGACGCCACATGCATTACTGTAATCGGCTAATTGGCTTGTTTCGCTGTCCCATGCAACGACATTTATAAAATGACCATTTAATTCAGGCATCACATTTGGCATCGCAGACAACATACCGCTTTGTGCGCTGGAATCGTTTCCAGCCGCCCATACGAATATAGCGTCTTTTTGTGTTGCAGCGTTGGAAATTGCGTTCACGAAATTCTGGTCGGTTAAATTTACCAATTGGGCGCGCGTTTTGATTGTGTTTGCACCCATTGAAGCATTCCAAGAATTATTATAAACGTTTGCGTTGGACGTGTTTGCGATAACATTACCGATTTCATAATATGACAAGAAATCGTCAATGTGGTTGGCAATCATATGGTGTTCAACAGATGCGTTTGGTGCGATTGGGGTAATTGTTTCCATAACTTTTTCAGCGTGGCGCACCATTGTCCCCAATTTTGTGTCAAATACCGCGATATTAGTTCCAACACCGGTATATCCACGTGCGATTGAATATGCCAATTGAATATCGTCATATTGGGTTGCGTTGCGGTCATATTCGGTGGACGATATGGTCGTTTCCAGTTGTGCGACACTGATATCTGTACCGATATTTTTGCGCATAATCTTGGTTGGGGTGATTGTGCGGGCATAGTATTGTGCGCCTGTGTCACTTGAACCGCCCGATGACGAACCACCGCCCATTAACATAGCAATAGCGGCGCCGGCAGCGGCCGCCCCGGCGCCTACAGACAAGTAAGTAAATGTGTTGTCGGTGTTGCTTTCTGTATATTTGCAACGTTCTGGATGTGATTGTTTATACGTAATATTTGAACAATCGTCGGCAGCCACCGCGCCGTTCATAGCCAGCACGCCACACATAATTCCTGTAAAGATTTTATTCAGAAGTTTCAATGCTCACCTCTTACACACCATAATTATAGTTCAAAAAAGTGTTTTGTCAAGTATTTGGAGTGGATGTCTAATTGTTCTTTTTTTCTTTATTTTTAGCGGTTTGTCAATTAAAATGGCCCAGAAAGGGTTAATGAATTTATGCCAAAAGTATCTGTTATCATACCGAATTATAATAATGGAATGTATATCCAGGAATGTTTGGAATCTGTGCGGTTGCAAACATTAACTGACTTTGAATGTATCATAATTGATGACGGTTCAACTGATAACAGTGTGGAAATTATCAAACAATTCGTTCGTGCAGATCATCGTTTCAAACTAATTCGTCAAAAAAATGCCGGTGTGGGTGCTGCGCGTAATCGTGGGTTGGATGTGGCGCGCGGGGACTGGATTGCATATCTTGATTCTGATGACTGCTATTTGCCGATTGCATTGGAATCGATGTATGCCATTGGACAAAAAAACAACGTTGATTTGGTTAATGCAGACTCTATTATGGTGCCTGATAATTTCAGGTTCACAAGAAACCTGCCACGTGATTTTGATGTGAAACGCGTTCCACCAATAACGGTCTTGCGCGATTATGACGAAGTTTTAAAGAGCTTTTTTCAGGTGTCCGATATGTTGGGCGAAACATATAAAAATGTTTGGATTTGGCACCAAATGTATCGTCGACGCACATTGGGTCAGGAACGTTTTGTTTATGGGCTGTGTCCGGGCGATGATATTTGTTATATGTTGGATATAATGGCGGTGGTGAGAAGTATCGCAGTTGCGCGTATTCCGGTCACATATCACCGTTTAAGTCAAACATCGGTTATGAATAATGGTTTGCGCCATGCCAGTTTGGTCACGTTCTTTACGCCTGCGCTGGAATATATTCACGACAAGGTAAAGCCAAGATTGCCAGAATGGGCGTTGGACGTCTTTCTTGGCGGATTTGCGCAATACTATTTTGATGCGGCATTAAAATTGCCACTGCAAGAAAAAAAATATCGCGCCGAAGGTGCAAATGTTTTGAAAAAAACATTGGGCAATGAATATATGTCAGCAAAATATTTTAATAAATTTCAAATGCTGCTTATGAGAATGATGATATTCGTTTTCGCAACCAAGGATGATAAAAAATGAAACCAAAAGTATCAGTAATTGTACCCGTATATAATGTCGCAGGTGCTTTGCCGCGCTGTATGGAATCTTTGCGCATGCAAAAGTTAAGCGACTTGCAGATTATTTGTGTCGATAATTGTTCGACAGACAATTCGACCGAATTATTAAAAATAGCGGTGTTGCGTGATCCACGCATAGAAATATACAAAACAAAAAAACATATCAGTATGGGTGCGGCATATAATTTTGGTATGAAATACGCGACGGGTGATTATATCGGTTTTGTGAATCCAGAAGATGCCCAAGAAGAAAATTGGTTTGAAAAATTGTTTAATTCGGCTTTTCGGGCGAACGCGCATGTCGTAATTGGAAATGTTAAACAAATTTGTCTAAATGGCAAGGTCAAGGTTGTGCCGAATAAATGTATTCCATCAAGCTTGTTTAGTATGCCTGTGACCCAAGGGATTTTCTTTGCTGAATTTTTAAAAGCTACTCATGCGGAATTTGCTGATACGGATGTTGTATGCGATACGCCTGTTATGTCGAAA
>CAMHKP010000009.1 GCA_946185785.1 uncultured Alphaproteobacteria bacterium | reverse complement strand
AGCTTTATGTTTGACAATATTGTTGCGTTCTTCGTTATTGCGCAGACGTACAAGTTTCGCCCCAGTTATGGCCGTTGCTGCAATGGCGGTTGTTATGGCTGTGTTTATGTCGGCAACAAATATGATGGACAGTATTACAGATTTTGCAATTCTGGTTGTCGGTCAAATTATTTTGTTATTATTGGTTTTGGGCGCATTGTATAAAAAATAATGAAAAAAGCATTGGCATCTTTATTGTTGTTTCTATCAACACCGTTATTTGCAATAACGGTTGATGTTAATGAACCTAAAACAATCAAATCTGAAAAAATAGAATATGATGTTAAAAGTGGTTCTATAAAAACTTCTGGGAAAACAGAAATAACAAATGCCAGTGGTCAGCGTATGACACTTACAGATTCATATATGTCCAGCCAGGGTAAAGAATTATCTGGTGATAATGTGAAGATGTGGTTGGGTCAACATGTGTATGTAGAATCAGATAATATTACACGAAATGGAAATGATACAATCGCGCGCAACGCATTATTTACAGCATGTGATGGTTGTGATAGTTTTGGTAATGCGTGGGAAATATGGGCTTCAAAAATAACGCATGAACTTGATGAGCGTATGTTGACTTTTTATAACATGGTTTTGTGGGCGTATGACGTTCCTGTTTTGTGGTTTCCATATTATTCAATGCCAGATCCAGGTGTTAAACATAAAAGTGGGCTTTTAATGCCAAGTTTTGGTTCCACAAATAAAATGGGTACACGAATAAATATCCCGTTGTATATTGCTTTTTCAGACACACATGATGCTACATTTACGTTGTCATATCTTACCAAAGAAAACCCATTATTTCAGTTGGAACATCGTTTGAATTTGGCACATGCAGAATTTAGAACAAGTGGTTCGTACACCCATAATAAAGAGGGTAAAAATCGTTGGCACATATTTAATAATGATAAGTTTGATCTTGGTGAACATGCGCGCGCATCGGTATATGTTGCACGAACATCTGATAAAACGTATTTGCAGAAATATGGATTCTATAGCGACCAGCCATATTTGGATTCTGGGGCAAAATTAGAATTGTTTGCTAAATCTGGTTATGTTGTTGCAGATACGCATTCGTTCCAAGAATTGCGTGCACGTAAATATTGGCGCGGCAGTGTTCCAGGTGGTGATATTTTACCAAATATTCGTGGGTCGTTCCAAACAACACCTTTGTTTAGTGAAACGTACGCAACATTTAATACAGATGTTCTTGGGGTTGTTGGTGATGGTACATCGGCACAACGTGTGATTGGTGATGCGCGTATAACAAGTCCGTGGACATTATGGGGTGGCAACAGAATAACACTATCAGCCGATGCACGTTATGATTTTTATAATTTTAACAACACAATTATGATAGATGATACTGAATATTCTGGCGTAAAAACACGGTTTTTACCAAGTGGGTATGTTGAATGGGGATTGCCATTGGTGCGACCTGCTGAAACTTGGTCACAAACAATTGAACCACGTGCAAGACTTACCATGCGTCGTCGTGTTGATGATGAACAGTTTGCTAAAAGTAATGATTCAGCTGGTGCATTTTTAACAGACACCGTGTTGTTTTCTGGAAATAGATTTGCTGGATACGATTTGTGGGAAAATGGAACATTTGCAGACTATGGTGTGCGCTGGGCCGCATTCAATTCTGATGGACGTCAGATAGAAGTGTTCGTTGGACAATCTTATGACTTTGATAAACGTGCTGATACAGATTTAAACAGCGGATTCCACAACAATGGTTCGGATTATGTTGGACGTATTGGATTTAGTAATTCAAGCTGGCTTGATTTGTCTAGTCGTGTACGTTTTGGTCGTGATAGTTTTGATTTGCAACACGCTGAATCATCGGCTCGTATTGGTGATAATACAACATATTTAACAGTTGGTCATATTTGGGCGCGTCAGCTTACAAATATTGGTTCTACAGAAAACGATACGAACGAAGCAATGGTTGGTGCAGGATTAAAAATATCAGATCGTTGGTCGTTGCGTATGGATGCAATATACAATTGGACTGATGATGAATTCTTGCGCCATAGCGGAACATTGTATTATAGCCATCCTTGTTATTATTTTTCAATTGGGTATCGTCGTGATAATGCTGTTCGTGAAGATTATAGGGGAAATACGACAATTCAATTCCGTTTTGGTATGAGTATTGAAGGTCAACATTATTAAAAATGAAAGAGAAGGAAAAAATGAGAATAATAAAATTTTTTGTTTTGTTTGTGTTGATATCGCCCATGGCATTTGGTGCAACAGTTGTCGCAACGGTTGGGGGTACACCAATTACTGATGCTGATATTACTGCACGTACAAAACTTATGGCACGTCAGGGCAAGGTTTCAACAGACAATCGTCGTATTGCATTACAGAATATCATAGACGATTCTGTAAAATTAAACTATGCGGCAAATTTTGGTGTTAAGCCAACCGATGACGATGCAGCCAAAGAATTAAAGCGTATGAATATGAACGGATTAAGTGCTGCAGAACGCGAAATGGCATTGTCTGCAATAAAGGCCGATATTGCTTGGCAAGTTGTTGTTGCACGAACAATTTTGCCAACCGTTGATATTACTAAAGATGATGTGAATGATATGAAAAACGATTTGGCACGTGACCAAGGATTGCCAATTGAAATGACGATTGTTCGCCTTACCGAAATACCGGCGGATGTTGCATCTAAATTAAGAAAACCGAAAAGTTGTGATGATGCAATTAAGATGGCAGAAGATCTTGGTGGATATCCACAAAAATTCACAGCGGCACAATATGAATTATCTGCGGATATTCGTAATCGCGTGATTGGGTTGCCAACACTTACATGGTCGCCACGCGTTGATGATTCTGTGTTGTTAGTATGCAGCACAAAAAAGACAAAAGAATATGGCAAGCTGGATGAAATAATTAAACAGAACGCACAATATAAACAGGCAATGTTTATTGCAGATCAACAATTAAAGCAATTACGTCGCAAAGCGGTGGTTGTTATAAACGATGACAGATATAAATTATGAAACCAATATTATTTGATTTTACAGATACAGAACTTGAAAAATTTGTGACTGATTTATCGCAACCGCGTTTTCGTGCAAAGCAAATTCGTGATTGGCTAAACCGTGGTGCGCCTGATTTTGAATCTATGAAAAATCTGCCGTCTGGATTGCGCAAGCAACTTGATGATGTGGCGCAAACATTGCCGGTACGTATTACAAAAAAACTTGAATCAAGCGATGGTCAAACAACTAAGTTTTTATTGGAATTGGTTGACGGTGAACAAATTGAATGCGTTTTAATGCGTACCAGTTATGGCAACAGCGTGTGTGTTAGTTCACAGGCTGGCTGTGCCATGGGGTGCAAGTTTTGTGCCAGCACATTGTTGGGTTTAAAACGTAATTTAACAGTGAATGAAATGTTTGCGCAAATATTGACTGCGCAATGGACGCTGCGTGATAATACAGATGAAAAATCAATTCATCCAAATGGTGATGCAAATAATAACGATGTTTCGCATATTGTGATAATGGGAACTGGCGAACCATTACAGAATACAGAAAATGTTATTGGTTTTATGGAACGCGCAAATAGTGATATGGGTATTGGTTGGCGACGCATCACATTATCAACATGTGGAATTGTCCCCGGTATTAAACGATTGATAGAATGGGGACGTCCAATAAATCTGGCGATATCATTACATGCGCCAACTGATGAATTGCGTTCAACAATTATGCCGATAAATAATAAATATAAACTGGAAGAGGTTTTGTCTGCGGCAGATGAATTTACAAAATTGCACAATCGTCAGTTAATGATTGAATATATTTTACTGGGCAAGAAAGGCGAAAACGGTGAAACGGTTTTATATAACGCAACACCAGAATACGCAGAAAAATTGTCATCGTTATTGCATGGTAAAAATTGTATGGTAAATTTGATTCCATGGAACGCGGTTGACGAACGCGACTTTGCATCGCCATCTGGTAATGCAGTTCATCGATTCCAAGATATTTTGATTAAAAACGGAATTCATACGCGCATACGGCGAGAGAGGGGAACCGACATCGGTTCAGCATGTGGACAGTTGCGCCTTAAGCACAAAAAGGGATAAATATGCAGCTTAGATATATCACATGTTCAGACCCACGCGAATTTAACGATATTCATGATATTGTAAAGTTGGGGCAATTGTCGCCACGTGTTGAAATTGCGGTTCAGGCACATCCATCAAAAATGTCGCATGGTATGCCACGTAATGAATGGTTTCAAGAATTGTTGCGATATGTTATGGTTGATAAACATAAAATAAGATTGGCTGTGCATGTTAATCGTGAATGGTGTGATCAGGTTTGTCGTACTGGTACAATTCCAGAAGAATTGATAGAATTTTTTGAAATGTGTCGTAATGGTAATATGTATGATGCGCTGATTAAGCGTTGGCAATTTAATATGCCGGTGGACACTGCCAATAACATAAATATTCGGGCATTAAAAAAACTTATGAATTTATATCCAGAAAAATATTTTATTTTTCAATATAACAATAATACACACGATGCGATTTATAAACTGCATGATTCTGGGGCACGTTTTTCTGTTTTATATGATGCGTCTGGTGGTCGTGGTATTTCGCCAACATCTTGGAGCGAACCACTGTTCTTGAATAATCCCCAGGGGTATTCAGGTGGTTTGTCACCAGAAAATGTCGCAGAAAACCTTGATAAAATATCACATGTTGCTGTACGTCCAGTGGCGCATTACAACAAAGATAACAAAGTTGAACGCACTATAAACGAGCGTAGCGATATATGGATAGATGCCGAAGGCAAATTAAAGACAGACGATAAATTTGATATTGCACGTGCACGACAATATATTTTGAATGCTGAAAATTGGCTGGCACAACAAAAACAAAAATAAAAAACGCCCGATTGGGCGTTTTTTTATTCATAAATCATAATTATTTGTTTGGAATAATTTTGATTTCAACACGACGGTTCTGTGCGCGACCTTCGGCTGTTGCATTTGATGCAATTGGGTTTGATATACCCATGCCCAATACTTCAAAGCGTGATGATTTGACACCTTGGCCCATCAGGTATGATGCAACAGATTGTGCGCGGTTTTGTGATAATGTTTGGTTATAAGCAACGGAACCTGTGCTGTCGGTGAATCCCATAACCATAACAGTTGTGTTATCAAATTTCTTTAATACCTTGGCCACAGAATTCAATGTTGCATAGAATCCAGAATTGATATCCGCAGAATCTGTTTGGAATGTGATATTGCCTGGCATTATCAAACGGATGTTGTTGCCATCGCGTGCAACACGAACACCAGTTGATTCCAGTTCAGCACGTAATTCTGCTTCTTGGGTATCCATATAATAACCAACGCCACCACCCAGTGCAGCACCCGCAGCGGCACCAATCAATGCGCCTTTGCCACGATCTTTTGATACGATTGCACCTGTTGCAGCCCCAGCCGCAGTACCGATTGCAGTACCCCAAACTAATTTAGATGTTTGTTGTTCGCCCGTATATGGATTTGTTGTTGTACAGCCAGCAAGTATTGCACCAGCCAACAATAATGGTAATGCTTTTTTCATTTTTTCTCCTTTGTCGTTCCGGAAAGAAGATTAGACCAAATAAAGATAAAACACAATATGAAAAATCGCACCACAATGGGTGCGATTTATTCGTGGTGGACGTTAAGAGACTTGAACTCCTGACCCTCTGCGTGTAAAGCAGATGCTCTAGCCAACTGAGCTAAACGTCCGTTAACTATTACAGTTGCGCAAATCTTAAAGCATTTTTTTTGCGCTGTCCAGTTTTTTATTTGTCACGACTGTCCATGACCGCGGTAAAGGTAGCTTCGGCAACCTTTTTATCACCAACCATCGCAACGCCGTGGAATTTATAAAGACGCATTTTCGTCATTACTAATTCAACGTGTAATTCCAGTGTGTCGCCCGGTTTCACCATGTGTGAAAACTTAATGCGTTCCATCGTTGTGAAATAGCCCAGAACACTGCCATCAGTAATATTAAGGTGTTTTAGTGCCAAAAAACAACCGGTTTGCGCCAACGATTCAATTTGTAATACCCCAGGCATAATCGGTTTGCCTGGAAAATGACCCGCACACCAGAATTCATCGTCACGGACATATTTTATGCCCACCGCAGACGTTTCTGTAAATTCACGAATTTCATCAACCATGCGCATGACGCCACGGTGTGGAATAACCTTTTCAATGCCGGCTGCGTCTATCATTTTTTATCCGTTGGTTTTTTGCAATTATTTTTCACCCATGCATACAGGCGTAAAAATTCGGTTCCAGATGACGCAGGATAGCCCAATTGACGATCCCCGTCTGGAATGTTGCGTAAAACGCCAGATTGGGCGCCAACCTCGACATCATTACCGATATGAATTCCGTTTGCAACACCAACATGGCCCCCCAATAACGTGCGGTCGCCAATTACCGTTCCACCCGCCAGCCCGACGCCAGCGGCCAAGAAACATTCGGCACCAACAACAACGCCATGTGCAATCTGGCACAGGTTATCAATCTTGGTTCCGTCACCGATAACTGTATCTGTCATAACACCACGGTCAATACATGTGTTCGCGCCAACTGATACGCGATTGCCCAGAACAACACGACCAACATGTGGAATAAACACGTTATGTCCATCTTGGCGGGTATATCCAAATCCATCTTTACCAATAACTGCGCCAGCGTTTATAACACAATCGGCACCAATGGTCGCATTTTCAATATGTGCACCACTTTGTACAACAGTTCCGCGCCCAATTGTGACATTGCGGCCAATAAAGGCGTTTGGGTAAATTTTAACATCTGGTTCAATTACCGCACCGCGTTCGATTGTTGCAAATTGCCCAACGTATACAGTGTTCTTTTTGCGGAAAAATACACCAGTTTCAATATATGCGTCATGGCTGATGCCAAAACGTGGTTTTTCGCGGTATATTTCACCCAATATTTTTACAATGTTTCCGCGTGGTGTTTCGGTAATTAACAATGTTGCACCATTTGGGGCGTGTTCAGCCATTTCTGGTTGAACCAAAATAACCGATGCGCGTGTGTTTTCCAAAACAGATATGGGCAATATTTTAAACGCAGCACTGTTCTGTTCGGTTGAATAGAATGCCAATTGTCCGGGCCGCGCATCTGCGATTGGTGCAACGCCGCGTACAACCGTATTTGCATCACCACGTAATTCCAAGCCGAATTTTTCGGCAAGTTCGCCCGCCGTAACTTTTGTCGCGGATGGGGCAAATAAAGATTTAATAATATTTAACATGCCCCGATTATAGACCATGAAAAAGTAAAATAAAAGAAAATATTGCATAAACAAAAAACGCCGCAATCGCGACGTTTTTAATGGTTTCAAAGGTTTATGATTAAAAACCTAATGGTTTTGCCATCTTAACAGACGACACTTTCTTGTTTAATGCAGATACAACTTCGTCTGTGATATCCAAACCTTTTGCGTTGGCGCCAGTACGTGCAAAACGACCGTCAATAACCAATGACAAATCTTTCTTGGCAATAATACCTTCGATAATTGGATCCAAGTGTTTTGTTTGAACTTCTGCCAAAGCTTTTTGATATGAAGATTCAATGCTCTGTGCGCGTTCTGTCAAATCGCGTTGTAATTTTGTCACACGATTTTGATAATCAACAACACGACGTTGTAATGCATCACGTGACAAGACGTCTTGTGATTTTTCAATGTCTTCTTTTTCTTTTTCTAATCTTTTTTGTTCTTTGGTCAATTCATCACGCAATTTTGTTTCATATGATTCACGTTGTTTGCGCAAGTCTTGTAAAGCCTTGGCTTCGTTTTGAATTGCATCCATACGAACCAATGCCATACGCAAATCAGCACCTGTGATTGCTTCGGCTGAAACGTCTTTTATAGCCTTGTCCACAGATACGCTGCGTCCGCTAAATGCCGACACAATAACCACGCCCAATATTGCCACAGCAACAACGATTGCAGCAATAATGCCAATTTTTTTATAGTCTTTTGTTGGATTTGTTTTTGTTTGTACCATTTTTCCATCCTTTGTTTTTGGTTAATGGTACTATAAGCAATAAAAATACAAAAATAAAGCGGAAATTTATGATATTTAGCGTGCCGGAGAAACGCGAATTTCAACACGTCGATTGGTCAGGCGACCAATATCATCCTGGGCAGCAATTGGACGCGCAGCCCCACGTCCAACAATAAACAAACGTTGTGGAATAACGTTATGTTGGCTTAAAAATACAGCTGTACGCATTGCCATGTCGGTGGACAATGCTGCTGCTGCGTGTGCGTCGCGTGTTGCGTCTGTATAGCCTGCAATTTCAACAAAAGTTGCATCGTATTTATTCAATATCTTTGATATGGTTTTTAAGGTGTCCGCGCCATCATTGGAAATATCAGCAACATTTAATTCCATTATTGCATCACGAACTAAAATTACCACAACATCGGTACCGGCACGCTGAACAGAAATTCCGGGTTTGCGCAATGCATCATATAAAGCAAATTCTAAATCTGCCATATACGATACCGCCATTGTTGTATCATTGGAAATCTTGTCCCCATATTCCAGTTTGTTGTCATGTGCAATTTGTGCAATTGTGCGTCCACCCGCCCCAAGATATACAGGACGTTTCGCAACACGTGCTGTTTCGGTCATATCATCAAACGAAGCACCACGCAGATATTGTGGCCACAAGGCATGATCTGGACTGTGGTACGATACACACCCAGCAACCAAAAGGCACAAAGACGTAAAAAATAAATTTATCGTTTTCAATTTATTCTACTATGAAAGAAATCTGGTTTGTTTGTGTCGAAAAGCAATGTGACGTTCCATCTATTTCATAACCATTTATCAAAATAGATGTTGCCCATGTCGGTTGCTTGGTTGAAAAGTATGCACATTCACCGTATGACAATTCTGTTAAATTTATTGAAAATGATGCGCCATCAAAACTTGGGGTAATCGTCCAAGTGTCACCACCCAGTGGTGCTGCGTTCGATTTAAGCGCGCCAGCCTTGACCAGATAGTCAACCGATACACCTTCGTATGTGCCACGTGCACCCGTTAGCAGTTTTGTGTTTTTAACAAGTTGTTCCAATTCACTTGTTGCAATTGTACGAACCTGAGTCGTATGAATTTGGCGATACATACCGATTGTGGCAACAGTCATCACCGCACCAATTGCCATAACACCGATAATTTCAATTAGCGAACGTCCGTATTCTTGTCTCATAATAATCCCCCCATTATTTAGTTGAACCAATGATTTCTGCACCTTCAAATAAACTCATAGCGTCTGCGACCATTGGGTCAGATTCCAATTCTTCGCGTTTCTGTTCGGTGACAGTTTGCGCATGTTCAGATTTTTCTATGCGTTCCAGATTCCAAATTTGACCAGTTTTTTTGTTTAACCAAGATGTCAGTTTGTTTATAAAACCAGTATCATTACCACGATCAAAATATACGATTTTGCCATTTGAAAATTCTGATACTTCAATATTTGTTGTGTAGTATGAATACAGCAATATTTCCTTGTCCGCCTGAAGCGCAGCAGCCAA
>CAMHKP010000008.1 GCA_946185785.1 uncultured Alphaproteobacteria bacterium | reverse complement strand
ATGCAGGTCTTCCAAATGCCCGCTTTTACTGCCGTCACTTGGGAACACCCAGTCGTTCGTTGCATATTGTTTCATATCTTTCAGGATTTCTTGTGCTTGCACGATTAACGGTATTCGCTGCGGTTCGCCATTTTTAGAATCTGGGAAACGCACAAAACCCAAATTTAAATCAACATATGACCAACGCATGGACAGCATATTCTGACGCCGCTGGCCGATAAACAATGACAACAAAACATAGTTTTTAAACACTTCATTAGGTTCTTCAGCCAATGCTGCAAACAAACGCTGAAGTTCATCTGGCTGCAGGAAGCGTTCACGGGACTGTTCCTTGAACATTTTGATTCCGACCGCTGGGTTACCGTGTCTTGCTGGATACCCCCATTCAATCGCTTTATTGTACATGTGCTTTACAAGGGCAACTGTACGATTGGCCGTATAAAGACTTATCTTGTTCTTCAGCGTTATCTGCAAATGTTCAACATCTGCACGGGTTATCGTTATCATTTTGCGGTTATGCAATTCGTGCAGGTAATTACGAAACATTGTTTCAGCCTTCGCCTGACTTTTCGGACGGGTATAAACCAACACATGCCGCGGATAATATTGGGTATCAAAGAATTGCTTTAATGTCATATCCCGCAGGGCTTCATTGCGTTCTTGACCTGGGTCATTACCTTGATCGGCCACCGTCCGCAATTCACGGGCCTTCATTCTGGCCTCAACCAGCTTGGTTACCCCTACCCGACCTATTTTGACTCGCTTTGGCACGCCCAAAACCTTCGCGTAGAAGTAATATGTCTTGGCTCCGCCATATGTGGTTATTACGCATAGCCCAGCTTGCCCAGAATCATAATAAGTCACTGGGCGTTTATCGGTTGGTATCGGCAAATCCGCCAACACTTTTTCGGTAAAATTAATATGGTTATTGTCTGACATACTGACTTGTCCTTTTGGTTAGTCCGTGACACATCCGCGCGTCGTTTTTGCTACCTATTTGCTACCAACGGCATTAATTTTTGTTAATTTTCATTAACCACCACCACACATAATATAGTGTAAAACCCGCAGAAATCAAGTCATTATTTAACACCATTAAATTTTGTTAAACTTAGGTAAAACGGACTGTTAATCCGTATGTCGGGTGAGCAACGCAAATTGAGGGCAATGGCGTCAGGATGACACCATTGACTGATTTTTGCTGGCGTTGACATACCTATGACGCACGACGTTTTTTCTTGGCTTGATTAGAATCATCAGTGCACAAAACTTCTATCGCATTTTGACATGCGTTTATTCGTTCTTGTAAATCCACTTTTTCGCCCCTGATTATTTTTTCTAATACGGCCTTAATTAATTTAACCTTTTCAATAGATTCTTCGTTAGTCATATCCGCACGCCCCCTTTAAATAAAACCACAAACATTAAACCACTAATTTTAGACACAAACAACAAATTCTAGCAAAACGAGTATAGCAACCTTGTTTTACATGGTTTTTAAACACTTTTGTTTTTAAAGCATATTAGAAAAAAATCATAACAAAAATCAACAGGAATGATTTCTTGTTATCGTGTGTATGGGTACTGCACGATTGAACAATTATGCCAAATCAACCGTATTCATCATCAGTCCTGCAATTGTCATTGGCCCAGTACCACCAGGTGTTGGTGTTATAAAACCGGCAACCGCACTGCACGAAGCAAAATCACCATCACCGCACAATTTGCCGTTTTTATCGCGTTGCATACCAACATCGATAAATACAGAACCAGGCTTTAACATATCGCCAGTTATTTTAATTTTACCGGTGGCTGCGACAACGATATCTGCGTTACGCGTAAATTCAGCAATATTTGGGGTTTTGCTGTGGCAAATTGTGACCGTTGCATTGCGCATCAGTAGCATGTGTGCCATTGGTTTTCCAACGATATTAGAACGCCCAATAACAACCGCATTTTTCCCCGCGACATCTATATTATATTCATCCAACAAAGCCAATATTCCGCGTGGAGTACACGGCACAATAAATCCATGCCCCGCCCCATACATACGCCCAATGTTTGCATCGGTAAAGCCATCAACATCCTTGTTTACATCAACAGCATTTAAAACCGCATGCGTGTCAATATGTGCTGGCAATGGCAATTGAACCAATATTGCGGTCACAGATTTATCAGCATTTAATTCATGTATTTTTGCAATTATTGTTTCTGTATCGACATTGGCAGGCATGTACACAACATCCGTTTCAATACCAGCAACAGCTGCATACTTTTCTTTATTACGAACATAGACATGGGAAGCGGCATCATCACCAACCAGAATTGCCGTTAATTTTGGGTGCAGTCCTATTTTTTCAACACGCGCGCGCAGTTCGTCTAAAATATGATTACGCAAAGATACACCATCCATAACTATCGCCATTTTTGCCCCCATTTTTTGAATACTATAGCACGCATTGACATTAGCGCAATAAAAAACGCCCCGCGTTCAGGGGCGATTGACATGAAAACATTTTTTGTTTTTGTATTTTTATTTGGCATCAATTGGGCGATCCAGCAAAATGATAATCAACCATGCAACCGCCGCGATTCCAACCAAGCTGTACACAATGTTTGTTAACAATGTTGCTGGGCCGAATAAAAACGCAACTAAATCAAATCCAAAGATTCCAATCAGCCCCCAGTTCAAGGCACCAATGAACATCAGTGGAACAAGAATATAATGCGTAAGTCCTCTCATCTTTTTCTCCTTTTACGGTTTGTATTTGTCTGATTTCAGACAATAGCATTATAACCGTTTTTAAGCACCCACGCAAACACAATAAACCATTTAGGAATACGTTCTTAGTCACAAAAACCAATATATTACAGAAACAGATTGCCGCGATATACAACTATAAATTGGTACACAAATATTTTATTGCAATATCAGCAAGACGCAAACCGAATGCCCCAGTCACTGTAATTATTGACCCAAACACACGACCCGGTGTTGCAGCAGCTTTATCGGGTTCTTCGGTTGAATACACAACCGGAAAATCTGGCAAGCCCGTTTCGCGTACCATTTTACGAACGCGCGCCGCCAACGGACATACAGTTGTTTTTGATATGCACCCAACCCGAATTTGTTCTGGATTTGATTTTAATGCCGCACCCATACTGGCGGCAAACGGAATATTGCGCGCCACACACCATTTATAAAGCGCGATTTTTGATTCAACGGTATCTATGGCATCTATCACAAAATCGGGCTGAACATCCATTTCTGTTTTTTCATCAAAAAACGCATTTATCGCAACGACATCAGCATCTGGATTTATATCGCGAATGCGGGCGGCTGCAACATCAACCTTTGGCTGCCCTATTGTTGATGTCAATGCGAATATCTGGCGATTTATATTTGATTCTTCCACCACATCAAAATCAACAACAACAATATGGCCAACACCACTGCGCGCCAATGCTTCAATAGCAAACGACCCAACCGCACCACAGCCAACAACCATAACCGTTGACTTTTGCAGTTTTTCAATCGCCGCGTCCCCCAGCAACGCCGTAATACGTTTAAATTTTTCTGCCATTTAATAACCTTAATGTATTGTTATAAATTGTTTCCGCCATTTGTTCTACATCAACCCCGCGAAGTTTCGCAATTTCCGCAACGGTGTTTGGCACAGAATCTGGCGACAACCGATGTGGTGTATCGCTTTCTGCTAAAATACGTGATTCTGGTACAGTTGTAACAGCAGCGCGCATTCTGGCATATTGCGTATTACATACATCTGGTCCAAATGAAAAATATATGCCCATATTTGTTAATTCGCGAACCAGTTCAGGCGCACCAGAAAATGCATGAAACACCATTGCCGATGGTAATTCATTTGTGCGCAAAATATCCATCACTTTACCCCATGCGCCGACACAGTGAATATGCGCAACACGCCCCATATCATGCGCAATCTGTAATTGGCGACGGAAGACAGAGTCTTGGGCTTCGATATCGGGATGTCTTTTATCAAGACCAATTTCACCAACCATTAATTCTGGATTAGCTTTCAAATTTTCCATCAATTGTTCGTCCCAATTATCCGGCAAATTAGACACACATAAAGAATACACACCAATTGCGCCATAAACATTGTCGCGTTGTGCGATTTCAATAACTGTTGCCCAATTTGATGTGTCAGTGGCATTTACTATAAAACCATCGACACCACATGCGGCCGCATCGCGCATTCGCGCAACATCCAAAATATGACAATGTGCATCGATATACTTCATCATACAGAAATCATACCCCAACAAATATAAAAAAGCAAAAAAAATACCCCGCATATAGCGAGGTGAATTCTGGTGGGGCCACAGGGACTCGAACCCTGGACCCAATGATTAAAAGTCATTTGCTCTACCAACTGAGCTATAGCCCCAAAACCGGACCCCGAAATGCGATTTTATTCGTCTAATTTCGGTGGTTCGCGGCAAATTTTGACATAAAAAAATATAAAATGCAAGAAAAAATGCAATTTTTTTCGTGCTAGACAATATCAGATCCAACACCATGTACTGTTTTAATCGCGTTTTTATTTGGATTCATATTTATTGAACATTTATCACCAATAAACAACAACGCCCAAACACCGACACCAACCAGCATTGCACCAACGCCCAGTATACTGTATCGCCAGCTTCCAAGTGTTCCGCCCAACCCCATCATCATACACAGTAAAATATAGACAAAATTATCACCAATGCTGTAAAGCGACAAAATCACCGTACGATACGATGGCGGTATAAAATCTTGGAATCGTGAATACAGCAACACGTACAAACCACTGGACAAAACATACGCACCTCCCAACGCCCAAAGCCCCACAACCGAATAATGAAATGCGAACGCAACAAAGAAAGCGCCCAACGCACATACAGCAGCATATAAAATCCAATCTTTGATTTTTTCAAAACGATACGCGAATGTCTGGCCCAATATCATACACGCCAAAACAAAGAATTGCATTAATCCAACATACACAACCGGTATGCCAATTTCAATACCAATCGGGCTTAAATAATCGTCTAAATATGAGAAATTCGCCACCAACAAACATAAAGACATCATCAAAAATATACACGGTGTTGCGCGACAAATATGGAACGCAGTTTTGAACAGTTTTATCATACGAACACGACGTGTGGGTCTATGCACTGAAATTGTACCATGTGAACGAACCTTTATACGCCCAATACAAATCATTGACAAAGCGACCGACACCAATGATGCAATTGTTATCCATTCGTACCCAACAAACATCAGCAACGAACCAAACGCAGCGAACCCTGCCCCAGCCGCCTGAACATTATAACGCGTACCCAAAACGCGTGCATAAATATTATTGTGATGGCGCGCGCGCAGTTCATCATAAATCATACCTTCAAACGCGGTATCAAAGAACGCTGTCATTGCGCCCCATAAAATCATCCCCAGCGCAAACCCCCAGAAAGTCGGCCAAATTAACCAAACAACAAAACCGATACCCTTTAATAACTGCCCCAATTGAACAGCGTTTTTCTGTCCCAGTCTGTTGGTCAACCAAGTGACAGGTATCTGCGTTCCCATCGTCGCCAACGACAACAACATAAACAGCACCGACAATTGCATATCTGACATACCATGATCTTGCATAAAAACAGCATATACTGGGCTAATCAGCATAAGTTTATTAAAGAACGAATATCCATAAATATTTCTTAAAAAACTACGTAATGACGGACTTGTTTTCATAACACACTCACGATTTAGGTGAATTATATCACAAAAACCATATTTTGTGTACCCTAAAAAGTTGAAAAATTACCAAAAATGCATTATAATTAGGTGGATAGAGGTTGTAATGGCAGACGTCAGCATGAAAGATTTTTTATTGCAATATTATATGCAGTTGCGATTCAATTTGATGCCTGCAGAGATTCGTGCACAGTATGACGTTTATGCTAAATCCAATGACTTTCGTGGAAACATGAAGTTATGGAAGAATAAATTAATGCACGACAATGGTGCTGGACGATTTATTCAAAACGACTTACCTGACCCAGAAAATAATGCTGGTGATTATCATTTAACCAATGCCGAATGGGAAAAGTTATTCAAAGCGTACCAAAGCACTGTTCGTAAAATGGCGGCAGCACGTGCAAATGGCGAAGAATCAATCACTGAAAACAGTGATACCAAGGACTTTTTGGACGAATATTTTGGTGATGCGCGAACACATTTGTTTTCCAGCGCCCAAGTGGCGCACGGCTATGATACAGAACTGAACCGAATAAACGCGGTATTTAATGCACATCCACAAGTAGAATATGTTTTGCGTCAGGGCGGATATACGGAACCATCTTTTACAGATTTGAAAAGTGGTATAGCATCCAGAAAATATAACACCGACCCTAACTTTCAATCACAACTAACCAGAATTATCGGATTTTTGGCATGGAAGGTTGGCGAAGACACAAATGTCGCGAACTGGTTTAGTGGTATTGATTTACAAGACATTGCCGACAATGCCTTTGCAGATAATACTATTGATCCCAATAAACTGGCATATTTCAAACGCAACCATCAGACAATTTTGAACGTCCTGTATAAAAAGGACAAGGTTTTTAATGTATTTAAAAACTATGATGGCGGAAAAATATCCAGTCAGATTGATAAGGCACGCGAAAAATTAAAATACGATGACAAAAACAGTGATGACTATGTTCCACCAAAGCGTGATGATCAACTGACACCGATGCAACAGTTATCTAAGTGGGCTGATGACACATATGATAATCTGTTGGATAAGTATTTAAAATTTCATGGTGATCGTTTATATTTTTCAAAAAACGCCCAGTTTATTGTCAAAGCTATTAATGGTGCCAAGATCAAGCCAACCGATGGTATTGATGGTGTTTTATCAAAATCAGAAGACATAAAAAAGAACCTGTTATATAAATCACCAACGGCAACCAAACATTTCGATTGGTTTGTAAAAACACTAACCGAAATGAAAGCTACAATGCCCAAGGCATTTGCTGGTGCCCTGAAAAACGGTCGGCAAATGCGCGCCATTATCAGTGAAATTATTATAAAGGCTGTACGTGATGGAAAAGTTGATGAAGCAAAAACCACGATGGAAGTATTGTCGGTTATAAAATATGGTGCCACCACTAGCAAGGTCATGGATGCATTAAAGAAAGAAGATTTTACAATCTTTTCTGACGGTAAATTGTCTTGGAATAAAAACGAAGGTGTCCAATTCGTAAGCAAAGCGTTAGACAAAAGCATCAAGGCCGCATTTATGGGTGTTGGATATGGCATCACAATAATTGGTAACGAAATACGTTTGTCTGGCAGTAAATTCAATGGTCGTCGCGGACGTATGGGACATGCCCAAGATGCATGGGCAACCCAGAACGAACAGGACAGAAATGCACGCGCCAATGAAATTGGGTTACAAAATGCCGATGCAAATACAGAAATTGCAAATCAACAATCTGCACAAAACGCCATAAATCGTGGTCGTCACAATCCAATTACCGATGCTAATTATGACACACTTATGGCCGCGAATGATCGTACACAGCAACGGCTGTCGCAACAAGCAAACAGTCAAAGATTCCGTGATGCGCAAAACGCTGTCAATCAATATAATGCACTAACAGCTCAAAATGGCTCAATACAAACGCTTCAAACAACTATCAATCAATTACAACAAAATAAAAATTCTCTGGAACAACAATTTAATGATCCAAATACTTATCTTGGAAAACCACAGGCCGCTGCAGATGCATTAGCAAGACAGCTTGCTTCTGATATACACGACATTGACCAACAACTAAGCGACGCCCAAAACGAACTTGCTTCGTTGCAAAACGACTTGAACCAAATAACCAATAATCCAGATTGGACAAGACAACAACAACAGGTCACACAATACAATAATGCTAAAAATCGTGCGGACAGTATGCGTACAAACCTGACACAATGGAATGATGCACGTGAACGCATCAACGAACTTAACGGCCAAATAACACAACGCAACAATGAATTAGCAAACTGGGATCAAAACCATCAAGATAAATATAAAGAATTGATGGCCTATTGGGATATGTTGGAAACAGGCCGTGATTCTCATATGGGAAAAATGTACAATTGGTTACCTCGTGGCAAAAAAAGCGCCCAAACATCATTTGATGCCAACAAAAACCGCATTATTGGCGATTATTTAAGCAATTATTCATACGCTGCTTGATTTTTATCTTAATTTGTGATATAATGTGAATCACGTTGGTGCCGATTATGGCGCCTTTTTTTATTTCCACTTTTTTTAACCAAAGGATGAATTATGTCACGAGTTTTACAAATTCGTCGCGGCACAACCGCACAAAATGATAACTTTACCGGATTGGCGGGCGAAATCACATATGATACAACCGCAAAAACAATTCGCGTACACGACGGGCAAACACTTGGTGGTGTGGCGCTGGCACGTGCTGATGAAATTCCCGACCCATCAACCGAATTTGATATAGATACCGTTCCAGACACCAAATGGGCGGAAATTTTTGCGCGCGTTGCCCCCACCCCGATAACAACGCAATCAAGCCCACTGATTACCATTTTGAATGCCAGATATATTCACTATCTATTTTCGGGTATAACCACCGAACCATACAATGTGCGTGCAACATTGGTTGCACAAACCGATGCAGCGGGATATGCATCTGGCGATGAAACGGGTGCGTTTGGTATTGGAACGTATTCTTGCCCAATATTCCACACATACATTGCCAATGATGGATTCCACGTACGTCTTGCCATTGGCGAACAGACATTTTGGGTTGCCCACAAAACATCTGGCGTGCGCACAGATATTGCCAACGATGAATGGAAATTAAAAATCACTATTTATTGTTGAAAAACAAAATAACCTTTGCTAATCTGGGCGCGTTGGAAAAATAACCTAAAAGGAAGCATTATGTACGTATTGTCTTTAAATTGCGGTTCATCATCGCTGAAATACAAATTATTTGACGCAGATACAAAACAGGTCGTGTTAAGTGGTCTGGCGGAAAAAATCAAATTGCCAGATTCATCTATTTCACAAAAATATCCAGATGGACACAAAGTAGAACACACTGTTCCAATGCGCGATCATGGCGAAGCTTTAAGCGAAGTTATGAAATTATTGCGCGAAGCATCCATCGACACGAATGAAATCAAGGGTGTTGGTCATCGTGTCTTGCTTGGTGGTGCCGAATTGACTGCTTCATGCGAAATCACAGACGATGTCGTACGCAAGATTCAAGAATATGCCGAAATCGCACCATTACACAACCCACCGGCATTGGCAGGAATCAATACTGCGTTGCAAGTTATGCCAAACGCAAAACAGGTTGCGGTTTTCGATACTGCGTTTCACCAGACAATGCCAGAACACGTTTTCCGTTATGCTGTACCAGAAGCATGGTACACACAATTGAAAGTCCGCAAATACGGTTACCATGGAACATCACACCTTTATGTTTCAAAACGTGCCGCGGTGTTACTGGGCAAGCCAGCCGCCGAATGTAACCTGATTACAGTTCATCTTGGTTCGGGCGCATCGGTTGCCGCGATTAAGAACGGTAAATGCTTTGATACATCTATGGGATTCACCCCAATTACTGGTTTGGTTATGGGTACACGTCCAGGTAATTTGGATACATCTGCGGTTCTGTATGCGATGGATAAATTGGGTTTAACATCTGCCCAGGCAACAACCCATTTGAACAAAGAATCCGGTCTGTTGGGTATGTGCAACTTTTCCGACTTGCGCGATGTCGAAGGCAACATGGCAACAAATGAAAAGTGCCGCATGGCATTGGAAAAACAGATTTTAAGCGTTCGCCAAACAATTGGTGCATACATGGCAACATTGGATGGACGCGTTGATGCAATCGTATTTACCGCCGGCGGTGGTGAAAACGATGCATACATGCGTGAACGTTGTCT
>CAMHKP010000007.1 GCA_946185785.1 uncultured Alphaproteobacteria bacterium | reverse complement strand
CAGTAAGATACTTGCCATCAGCTGACTTAAGTGTATACTGACCATTTTCATCAATCAAATACTGACCATATGATGCGACGTACAATTCACCACCTATTTTACCAACATGGAAATAATTCGTATCAACCTTTAACGCCAACTGTAAACGATTTGACAGTTTTAAATTATATTCCATTTCAGCCATATACGAATATGCACCATTGTCACCTTCGTCTAAGAAGCTTGGGTTTTGTTGCCAGTCATCACGATTTGGCCAAATACCTTCGGCAGAATACTTTGGTAAACCAAACTGGAAATAGAAGCGCAATTTATCAGCCAATGTCATCTGCTTTTCAATTTCCAATCCAACATAAAATCCAGACCATGTTGTGTTATAAATATGTGTCGTACCATCAACCAATATTGGACCATCGCCACCAATAATGACACATTCACCAGTACTTACCCCCCATGGAACCGTATCCATAGAACTGGTATAATTTGTCATCATAAAACTTGTACCTAAAACAGCATATGGCGTTGGCGAATTTACCAATTCAATATCTTCTGGCGACATACAAACCTGATACCAATCGCTTGGGACCGGGGCATCTGTGGGTAATGTATAATAATTACCTTCTTCGTCACCAAACACATAATCACCACTGGTCGCCATCAACGGCAGATAAATCCCTGGATTTGGATACAAATGATTAGACATTTTCAAATTATGTTTGAAAATTTCATATCCAATAGACGGTGAAATCTTCCATCCCCACAAATCCCAAATATGGTGTGCACCAAAACCTAAACGCAAATGTTCACTGCGACCAGATTGATCACCCATTGAAATTGTGAATATACCATATCTTTCGTCCGCCCAATCATATGGTTCCAAATCATAGTCCATAGACAAACCAGCAGATGCCATATCGCCATATGAATAATCAGCATACGCAAACAAATCAAAACCACGCAATGTGAAATTATGTTGGGCCCCGACATTGATTTCATTGAAAATCATATCATCCCATTCAAGAATGGAATTCACACCCGTCTTGAATTCGAAATCTGCGAATCTGCGCGTATATCCGGCACGTACTGTCGTGGCGGGCTCATCTTCTACTGGCACTGCGATACCATTTGCCGTCATGCCACTATTCACAGAATATCCAGAATAATATGACGATGGCGATGCTGATATTGTTGGAATTTGTACACGTGGGACCTGATATGTCTGGGTTGTTGTACCGACTATCTGTTTTTGTCCAGATTGCCCGACATACTTGGTATATCCCATATTAGAATACTGGCCGTACGCTGCTGAATTTGCCGTTGGCGCACGTGCCGTTTGATAGTACGACGGGACACCCTCATTCGCTGCAAATGCCGCGAAAGGTGCCAAAAAAGCCGCCAAAAATGCGATTTCCCCTGTCCTCATCCTACCATTATTACGATTTATTATATCACAAAAATAGCTTACAAAAAAGTGTTTTCATTTATTCCTTGCGCAAAACTCTAATCGCTGTACAATGCCCGTACAATGAAAACCCAGCATAATATTTATATTCACGTACCTTTTTGCGTATCAAAATGCAAATATTGCGCTTTTTTTAGCCGCGCATGCGCCAAACCAGATTGGGACACATATGTCACTAGGATTTTAAGTGAAATAGATTACTGGGCTGAAAAATTAGGCAAAATCGATGTGCCAACAATATTTTTTGGTGGTGGCACACCATCACTGATACCAACAAAACATTTTGCACAGATTATGAATCACCTGCGCAACAAATTTAATATCGCAGATGACGCTGAAATAACAATTGAATCAAACCCAGGGACACTGGATTCCACATGTTTAGATGAATTTATTGGTCATGGTGTAAATCGTTTATCCATCGGGGTACAATCGTTAAATGATGATGAATTAGTATTTCTTGGTCGTCGCCATAGTGTAGCGGACGCAATGCGTTTAATTGAATCTGCGATGACGCGCGATATTCGTGTGTCCGCTGATTTTATATATGGATTACCGAACCATAATACTAAGACCGTTGAAAAACTGTGTCGTGATATAAATCAAATTGGATTGAATCATTGTTCCATGTACGAATTAACGATTGAGCCCACAACACCGTTTGGCAAGATGAATTTAGATATGCCATCAAATAATGAAATGGCAGATATGTATAACACTATTGCAAACACATTAAATTTGCCACGATACGAAGTTTCAAATTATGCGCGTGCTGGATTTGAATGTCGACATAATCAAAACGTGTGGGATGGTGATGCATACATTGGCCTTGGTGTTGGCGCAGCGGGGCGCGTATTTATAGATGGCACATGGTATGAACAAATGGGTGGTGGTGCAAAATTTGAACCGATGTCAATTACCGCACGCGCAATTGAAAAAGTTATTACAGGCATGCGAACAATGCGTGGTGTATTGCTTGCAAACGATGTAAAAAATGTGCTAAATATTGAATACATAAATAATCATCCAGAACTTATAATCATTGCCGACAATCGCATGCACGCAACTGACGATGGCATAATGATTCTGGACGACTTGTTGGTGAATTTGATTAAATAGGGACACACATGGAACATAAGATTCTAAACATTTTGGGGATTGTTGCTGTTGTTGTGGCAACGATATCTGCAGTATATATAACAAAGGGGAAAGATATGGACGCTGGAATAAAAATTGAAAATATGGATTTGTCGGTTAAACCAGGTGATGACTTTTACGATTACGCAACACGTGGTTGGGCAATTAAAAATCCAATTCCAGACGATTACACACGATATGGTGCATTTGATGTTTTGCGCAATACAAACCTTGAACGCGTACGCGAAATAGCCGAAAATGACAACGGTAAAATTGGCGTATTGTATCGCATCGCAATGAATGCAGACAAATTAAACGCTGACAAAACCGCCCCTGTTGCGCCATATATTGCTGAAATAGATGAATTGAAATCACCAGATGATTTACCGGCATACCTTGGTAAAATGCACACATTTTCATCCGCGTTTTGGGGCGATGGCGTTGGGCTAGATGAAATGGACAGCGACCATTATTTATACAACATTGGCCAGGGTGGAATTGGTTTGGCACGTGATTACTATTTTGATACCGATGAAAAATCAATCAAGGCACGCGCTGAATACAAAAAATTCATTGCTAAACAAATGAAAAATTTTGGCATACCTGTTGATGCAGAAAAACTTTATAAGTTCGAAGAACGCATGGCAAAATCATTTTATCCAAAAGAAAAATTGCGCGACCCACATGCGAACTATCATAAAATGTCAATTGAAGAAGTGCGCCAAAAATTTCCAAACTTTGACTGGGATACATACCTTGCAGCACGTGGCGCATCGGCGGCAAAATACATAAACATAAACCAACCAGAAGCAATCAGTGAATCTATTGCCATAATGCACGACACTGATTTTGATTTGATAAAAACATATTTGAAATATCGTGTTGTTGGTTCGGCTGATTCATTACTGGACGATGCAACATACGACATAACATTTGATTTTTATAATCGCTTTTTGGCGGGACAGCTGGAACAGAAACCACGTTGGAAACGTGCGGTTGCAATGCTGGACGACACACTTGGCGAAGAAATCGGTCACCTGTATGTAAAGAAATATTTTTCATCTGCGGCAAAATCGCGTATGGAAAAATTGGTTAAAAACCTGCAACGCGCATTGGGGTTGCGTATTGAAAACCTTGAATGGATGGGGGCAGACACAAAAAAACGCGCACTGGAAAAATTGGGAACTTTCCATGCAAAAATTGGGTACCCAGAAAAATGGCGCGATTATTCTAAAATGAAAATAGATGAAAACGCGACCTTGTGGGAAAACATGGTAAATGTATCTAAATTCGAAGATGATTTTTGGCTGGAAAAAATCGGCAAAGAAAAAGACCCATCGCTGTGGTACATGAACGCACACGAAGTCAACGCATATTACGACCCATCAACGAACGAGATTTGCTTTCCAGCGGGCATTTTGCAATATCCGTTCTTTGATATGGATGCAGACGATGCGTTTAATTACGGTGCAATTGGATCCGTTATTGGCCATGAAATGACACATGGCTTTGATGACCAAGGGCGCCAGTTTGATAAAGACGGCAATCTGCGTGATTGGTGGGGTGCAAAAGACGGTGAAAACTTTGTTACGCGTGCAAATGTATTACGCAAATTCTTTGATAAAATTGAAATCGCACCGGGAATACATGCGAACGGTGAATTCACATTGGGTGAAAATCTGGCAGATTATGGTGGTGTGACCGTTGCATATACTGCATACAAGAATTTTGGTACACCATCTAATACCGCATTTGATTTAACCCCAGACATGCGTTTCTTTATTGCATATGCAGGCGTCTGGGCGGGCAACATACGTGACGATGAAAAATTGCGCCTTACGAAAATAGACGTTCATTCATTGGGACGCAATCGTGTGAACGGCATTTTACCCCAGATTGACGCATGGTATGATGCGTATCACATCACCGATGGCGACAAAATGTACATTGCGCCAAATGAACGTGTAAAGATTTGGTAATAAAAACCGCCCGATTGGGCGGTTTTTTCATGGACACAAAACAAAAAACTATGAAATCTTGAAATCTGGGCGGACCTTACGCAGACGCGATAATGCCCCAGATTGCATTTTTTTGAATTCGTCTGGATTCCAGATTTGAAAACTGTTCCCGCGACCAACAAACACCGCAGAATCTTTGATACCCGCGTGTGCTAATAATTCAGCCGGAATAACAATACGCCCCGTCACATCAAACGACAACGGACGTGCATCTGCAAACAACATTGCCGACATATCATCCAATGTACCGTCAAAAACGCCCATTTTATCGGTTGCAGCGGCCATTTGTTCCATGCGCCCCATAGACATACCTTCGATACAATAAAACAACGCCAGCGAATTTATCAGATGTTAATGCGGCCCGAAACGATGCCGGCACAGAAATACGCCCCTTGTTATCCAAACGATTTTCATAAGATGAGAGAAATAATGACATTTTCCAATCTTCGTTAAGGTTTCCGTCCGACATCTTGTTTCGGCACAATTGAAACCTAGCACATGAATTTCTGGTTGTCAATGACAAATTATAATCATTTTATGGGATTTTATGGTCTGGTATGTAAAAAACAAATATTTTTAAATAAAATGAAAATAATTAAAATTTGTTCTTGACGAGCGATTCGTTTTTGTTCTATGATTGTTGTATAGACAAGGAAGGAAACTTCAAAAAGCCCAGAAAACCGCCTAAAAGCCGGAATTCTGCCAAAAACAAAAACGACAAGGAAAATTGAATTGCGATTTTGTAAATACATCGTGTAAATACAAATTGGCATCAATTTTACTTACAACGCAACAAAGGGGGGACACGCGCATGTCGACAAAAAACATAAAAGATATAATGATTGCCCTGAACAACGTCCTGACGACGACTGTTTGGGTTAACAATGATCGCCAGATTATATCGCTGGCTGACGAATTGCACATTGGTAAAAACAATTCGCCACGTTCAATCGAAGATTTATCCAGACCATCATTGGTTGGCGCATATGTATCGTTGCAAATCCGCACCGATAATTTTGATGTTGCCGCTGAAAGCTTGGAAACCAAGGATTTAGCACTGCGTGTAAAATCTATGGTCTTTGCCGAAGCGAAAAAGTTGCTGGATGCAGGTGACGTATCATCTGAATCTGGTGTTGCAAAAGCAGCATAATTTTCCCACCCACGCGCGTGCGTTGGTTTTCTGGGGCTATATATTCAGTTTTCCGTTAAGGAAAGGAAGGGAGCGCCGCCGACAAGCAATTGTCGGCGGTTCAATTTTGTTTATTCGTCATCCCGACGAAGGTCGGGATCCACTGCCACCCAGTGATTTATCATTTATGCCTGTAGCACAATGGATTCCTGCCTGCGCAGGAATGACTAATAACAATAAAAAACCGCCCGATTGGGCGGTTTAATTGTTTAGGCTTTTCTATTAACCATTATTGGCGGTGGTTTCAGGAGCTTCACAAGAACCAGCGCCTTCATCATCAAGTTTCAATGTCTTACCTTCTGGACATACACAGAATCTCTTTGACGAATCTTGTGTTAATCCGCCACTGCCACTGCATGTACATTCACCATCTGGTGCACCACTCCATACACCACCGGTACCTTCACATACAGCACGATAGTTAGTTGCAATACCGGCATCCAACCAATCAAACACGTCGTCTAAATTAGCTATCGAGACATCGCCTTCTGTCAACCCTAATGTAACTGAACGACAAGAATTGATAACTGGCATACAAGCGCGGATAGCCATATTAGATGGATTTGTCGATGCCGAAGCCGAGAATGAATAGTTATTCTGGCTTAAGCATGATGTCACATCAGACAAACAGCTGGATGCATAATTTGCCAACAATGTATCTTGCGCCGCTTTAATTTGGCGGAACGCACGTTCCATATAGTTGGAAATAATGCTGTTCTTGGCCATATATTTACCAGATTTATCATATGTGTAATCTTGACATTTATTCAATACAGATATGCACATACCATAGTTTTTACCTGTTGAATTATCATGGTAACCAATCTTGCTCTGCAAGAATTCAGATATATCTTTTGGTGCTGGCGACCAGATATTTTGGCCACCTGTTTGACCACCCTTGTTCCATACAGTGTACAAACCAGACTGCGCAGATGTCTGTACACTTGAACCTGATTCAAAATTACCACCCGAAATACCAGGCATAGAACCGACAACAACAGAACCTTCTACGACATATCTGCCCGTTGGGTCCAAACATTCTTCGTAATCGGTACCACAAACGTAATCATCTTGCATACATGAATCCAACGCACTGATACAGCCACGCAGGTCATATTGATTCTTTTGTTGTGCAACCATTAAACGTGCTTTCTGTAAAACAGTCTTCGCATTACGTACCGTTGCAACCATTTGATTATTCGAATCGGTCAAATTACGTTCGTAAACAATACACTGTTTATCAATTTCCAAGTCATATGAGTTAGAAATAACTGCGATATCGACACCTTGGGCTGAACAATTGTTCAACACAGCTGCCTTACAACGTGCAGCGGCCGTCTTATACAGCGCTTCGCCACGTTGATTTGTAATCGCGGATGTATTGCTTGAATTTGTTGTACCGAACAAACCAGACAAATCGAAACCAGTACTGTCGATATTAAAGCTTAACAAATTGGACAAATCAAGGCTGATGCCGGCACTGTCGCCAATTGCACTGGCGGAACCAGTTTTAACATCAACAATCAAATTTTTGATACGATCCAAATCGTTCTTTAACTTTGTGCTGTCCGAATTGTTTTGCATTGCCAATTCAGCTTCGGTTTGGGTGAACAATGTTGTAATTTCGTCCGCAGTCAAACCAATATATTGAATACGTTGTGCAACATCTTGTAATTCTTCGGTTGCCAATTTCAATGCATTTTCGGTTTTTTCATAATTCTTTAAATTCTTGCTGCATGAACAACGACCCTGGTTATCATCCAATACATTACAGAAATTATCCATACATGATGTATATTGTGCTTTGCAGTAATCGGTCAATTCTGCCAATGAATCCATCATCGTAGTTGCTTCTTTGACAGCATCCGCACTAACTACGGACGTATTATTAGACACAGAAACCGATGGCGCACGTGCCGATGTTGTAGACGCAGAAGTTTTTGCCGAAGCACTTACCGCACGGACACCAACACGTCCCGTATTATTCGGCAAATAAAGGGTTCCAGCACGCGCAACGCCCGCGCCATTACTTACACCACGACGTGTTGCGACAGTTCCAGATGACAATGCACCACCCGAACGCAATGCAACGCCACGCGCAGATGTGCCACGAGTCGCACCCGTTGTTGTGCCACGTGATGCAACAACACGTGAATTCTGTGCACGATTAGCCGACGCCACACCAGATGGTGCCACACGTGATGCACTTCGCGTAGATGCATTCGCACGTAAAGACGGTGATGGCTGAACAACCGGTGCAGAAATTGCATCTTCTTCAGCAACAATTTCGTCACCAGCGACGACATCTGCATCCGTCATTTCGGCATCTGCATATTCGGCAATACCGTCATAGAAAAACGGCGCAACCTCAGCAAATGCGGGCAATGCCAACAATCCACCCAATACAACAACAAGTCTTTTCATTGTGTAATCCTTTCCCTTCTATTGCTTCTATTTTATCATATATCAGTAAATCACGCAAATAAAAAAATACATATGTTCATAAAAAAATTATGCAACTTAAGAATCTTTTCCCGAACCAATAAAACCATTAGTGAAAAATCTTGTGTTGTGGTTTAATGTTGCTATAATCCCAACACAAAGGTGAAACTGGTGTTATTATCCACAAAACTTTCATGGTGTTTGCTTGCTTTGCCACTTATTGGGTGCACTACTGTGCCAACAAGTGTACATGACAACAGACTGAACGGATATGTACCCAAGGTTAAACCAAGTGATTTTGACTATGACCCGATGCAAACCCCGATTGCTAAGTGCTATGCCAGCGAATTGAACCGTGGCAACAATGTTAGTGGTGCAACACTGATTGACGATGGAATATCGGCTTTTGTTGCGCGCGCTGCGTTCGCACGTATGGCAACCAAGACTATTGATTTACAGACGTATATATACAGCAACGACTTAACGTCCAAGGTTTTAATTGGCGAATTAAAGAATGCTGCAGACCGTGGTGTCAAAATTCGCATATTGCTTGACGACTATGGAACAAAATCGGACGTAGCGGATGTAATGCTGTTGAACCAGCACCCAAATATAGAAATAAAAGTATTTAATACCGTACGCAACCGTTCCAGATTTTTATTCCTGCCACAACTATTTATGGACTTCAACCGCCTGAATTCACGTATGCATAATAAACTGTTCATTGTAGATAATGTTGCATACATTACCGGTGGCCGTAATATCGGCAGCAATTATTTCTATCCAGAAACATCTGCGAACTTTTCAGACACAGACGTTTTGTTCATTGGCGCAATGACAAAATATGCAACCAAGTCTTTTGATGAATACTGGAATCACAAATTGTCAATACCTGCATCCGTATTCCCTAAGGCTAAAACCAAGCGTGCTATGCAGAAACTAGAACGTAAGTTTGATGACATTCTGGTCAAGGGTGCAGTTGAGGCACGTTTATACAATACGGTAATATCACGCGCACAAAGCGAATTTAAACAAAAACGCTTTGATTTTAGCTGGGGACATGGGACTTTCTTGGCTGATCCACCATCCAAAGTCGAAATGACAATGCAAGAAAAAGAAACATATCGCGGTGAAATAATTAAAAAATTGCAGCAATTATGGTCCCAAACAAAAAATTCCGTCTATATATCGGCTGCATACTTTGTTCCTGGCATGGGTGGGTTGGAACATATACGTCGTGAAGAAAACTCTGGGGTGCATGTCACCATTGTCACAAATTCATTGTCGTCCACAAATTCTACATCGGTCTATGCCAAATGGGAAAAATACCGCGAAAACCTGATTAAATCGGGCGCAGATGTTTATGAATTCATGTTGTCCGCAGAAAATTTACGTGCAAAAAAACATGGGCGCGCACGTCAAGCACGTGGTTTTTCGGTTCTGCACAGTAAATCTATTGTGTTTGATGATAAAATATCTTGGATTGGCAGTTTCAATCTGGATCCACGCAGCGCATATTATAACACTGAAAACGTCGCTATATTTGAAAGCGAAGAATTTGCACACAAATTGCGCGACATGATTATAGACGATACAAAAACTTCTTGGCACGTGACATTAGACGGTGATGATGTCAAATGGGATGGTCAACGACAACTGGATACCACACCACATACATATTATCACAGTCCTGATACCACCATATTCCGCAGAATATGGAAAAACATCTGTAAATTGATGCCTGAAAAATTTGTTTAATGATGCGCGATAATATGTAAAAGCGTACTGACAATAAACAATATCGTAATAACAGCCAAAATTATCTTTGATGTACGATGACTGTGGTCGCCATGGCAATGATCACATTCGCATCGACATTCACGCACCACCATAACCCATGACAGTCCCAACATACCAGCCGAAAAAACAAACAACCAAGGTTCCAGCCATTCTGGCATAATATTCGCATGTGCAAATTCTGGTGCAACCAACCCGACCACCGACAATACTATCGGCAAGACACAACAAAACAAATGCGGCAAAATTGACGCAATTATTCCAATACGAACAGCTTTCTTTGACATATTTAACCTTTTTTGTTTTTTCATGGTATCCCCAGCGGGAATCGAACCCACATCAAGGGTTTAGGAAACCCCTATTCTATCCGGTTGAACTATGGGGACGGCTGATTTATATTTTATTCGCCGATTTTAATATTGCAAGTTATATTCGCAAGGGTTATAATAACAGAACCATATAAAAATGTGAGGAAAAGAAAATGGCAACAATAACAAGAACAGATTTCGCAAACAGATTACGTGAACGCTTTGGCTTAACAACAACAGATGCAACAAAATTAGTTGACGTTTTGTTTGAAGAAATTCGTGAAGCACTTATAAACAACGAAGAAGTTAAATTTGCCGGATTTGGAACATTTAAGATTCTTACCAAATCTGCACGTATGGGTCGCAACCCAAAGACAGGTGCCCCAGCGGTAATATCTGCACGTAATGTCGCAACTTT
>CAMHKP010000006.1 GCA_946185785.1 uncultured Alphaproteobacteria bacterium | reverse complement strand
GTAAAATCGTCAATCGTAGACCCCGTAGATGCCAATATTTTGGAAATACTGTTGGTTGACGGCCAGCGGGGTTGCCCTTCGCGTGACCAGCGTTTGCTGCGATTAAATGTTGTCGGGTCCAAACCGCTGCATTTTGCCAACCCCGAACAAGACATCCCGTGTTCTGTTGCGAATCGTTCTATGGCACGCCATACATCTTCGTGTGTCATTTTTCCGTCCCCCCTTGGCTGATTTTTTTCAATTACAGTAAAAATTTTATTTCCAACCCCCGTTTTTTACAACAGGCACCATTTCCTAGGAATACTTTGATTTTGCTTGATTTTTTATCAAAAACAGCGCATAAAAAACGGGCAGAAAATTGCCCTAAAAATATTTTTGACAAAATACTTGACAAATAACTTTTATTGTCTTATATTATCTATCGTCAAAGGGGTTAAACCCGATGGCAACAGGGGTTCAGGGATTCAGACTCCCTCCTACATTCTCTCTCCTCTGGACTCTGGGCCCCAACCTAAGTTTTGAATGCTCTATTTCTTTTTCTCCTTTCCTTCCTTTCAAGAGCATTCGGAAAACACCGCCGGAAACGGCGGTGTTTTTTTACTTTTCAAAAACAGAAAATAATTCCCAATGGGCACTTCCCACAAATTGGTCTACTGGAATCAACTTACGCAATTTATACCCGCCACGCGATAATATTTCCATATCACGCTTAAACGTATTTGGATTGCACGAAATATATATGATACGCCCAACATTGCTTTTGACCAATTCACGACATTGCGCCATTGCCCCAGCACGTGGTGGATCCATTATTACACAATCATATGATTGCAACATTCCAACCGTTAACGGATGCGTAAATAAATCACGTTTTACACCCGTACCAACAATATCAAAACCATCGGCATTGGTTGCAAATGTAAAATTACCCAAACCACAGAATAAATCTGCAACGTGTTTCGCGCCATTGGCAGCATCAACAACCATATTGCGCAAAATATCTTCCCCCATCTTAGTCGGCTGTAAAAACGCATTTGACGGATATTCAATTGCCGTATCACCAAATTTAATTATTGGTTGGGCGACTTGCACAACAACCCTGTCATTCCAAACGATACGAATTGCACCGATTTTTTCTGCAGCCCGTTTAAATTCAGGTGTAAAATATGGAACATCAGCATTTATTGCAACATCAATTCCGTTTTCGCAACTTGTGACCAGACACGACCCCGCACCACACCAAGGCAGCGATGCAAGACGCGGTAAAATATCATTTATCTCTTGCACTAAATTCGGGCAAGAACGCACCGGAACAATATTCTTGGAATGTTCTGCGAACAAACCGAATTGCGCCCCTGCAAAGCAAAAATCCGCACGTCTACGCAAACCGCCATCAACCCAGCGCGCATCACCAGTTGTTTTAAAATCTGCTATTTCTTGCTGTTTATTTGCGCGATAGGCCGTATCTGTAAAATCATATTTACATCCACCACAAACGCCAAAAAACGGACATGTTTTCATAGTTCTAGAAATTCACACGCGCGCCCACACGGAATTGGTGTGCCGTTGGGGCTAAACCATCAATACCATCAAACTTTGGTGAAAACATATACATATAGCGATAGCCCGCATCAATTGTAAAATATTCACCAAATTCAATTCCCAACCCAGCCATCGCAGCAAGTGCTGGACTTAATTTATCATCTATTTCCGTACCATGAACCGTATTACCACTTAAACCAATACCGGCACCAACGTATGGCACCAAATATTGCGAACGGAACAACCGATAAAGGCTGTCAATGCGTGCATCAATAATACCGTTCAAGAACAAAGTATCACCAGTTAATTTTACACCTTCTTCCCATTTTGCAACTGTACGCACATAATTCGCTTCGACACGAAACGTGTCATAGATACGAATACCAGCAACAATATCAAAAGACGATGTATTGTCGCCAGAAACATGAATATCATTTTTATCTGTATATGATTGCCACATTGAAAAATCATACATTGCACCGACATAGAAACGATGTTCACGTGCCAACGCTTCGCGGTCATTTCCATCAACCGTTGGGGTTGGCACTACAACCTGTTCCACACGATATGGAATCGCAGCATTTGCCGATGTTGCCATTAAACACAACGCACCAATAATTATTTTCGTTTTCATTGTTCAACCCCACTTAGAAATTCACACGAAATGACGCAATAACATTGCTGATACTATCAACACCATTATGCGATGCATTCCACCCAAATCCATTACCTATCATCATTTGATATTGGTATGCAACATCAATACCAATCAAGCTGTTTAACATTATGTTAAATCCAAATGTTGCACGTGGTGCCGCAATTACCGCACCAGATTCCCCACCAGCACCTTCGAATTCATAGTATCCAAACCCAGCACCAAAACCAATAAACGGCACAAAGTGACGCATACGTGTAATATCACCATTTTGAACATAACGACGTGCCAAATCAAAATACAGCATACCACCAAGTGTTTTATAGTTCGCCTGATAATCCCGCAAATCAGAAAAATTCATCGTCATTGTTTGGAAATCTAATTCGCTGCGAACATATGACGATAAATTCCACCCCAAACCGATTTGTGTAGTATAACTGTCTTCGGCTTCGCGTTTTTCATCACCGAATTCGGCTTTGGATGTAGCAAAGCCCAGATTCAAACCACCACCTGCGCGAACATACATATTTGTTGGGACAAACATACGTGTCTTTGACGAATCGATAGCCCCTTCGGACAAGTACACATCACGCCCCAGTTCTCCAGGCGCTGCATCTGGCACAACATATGCATTTGATTCCGCACCGACAATGTCCAAACCACGTGATACTTCGGACACCAAAACACGTTGTCTGCGACTGGCTTCAGCCGGCATTACAGCGACAATTGCCAACAAAATAGAACAAGTTATTTTTTTCATAAGCTTTACACCCATTAAATCATTATCTATAATTTTATCATAATTTGCGACTTGATTCCAGCCACTTTTATTCGTACCATTACACATTATGAAAAAACGTATTTCATCTGGCGATAAAAAGATAGCTTTAATCGCTGGCGCATTACAATTACCGTTCTTTACGCGCGATGCATTACAACGCGCTGGATGGGATGTATATGTTGTTGGGTTAAAGAATTTTGTTGACCCAAAATTGAATCCAGACATGGTTGTTCGTCTTGGTGGTGCGGGTCGTGCGATTCGTGAATTTCGTCGTCGTGGAATACGCAATTTGACATTTGTTGGTGCAATTGGGCATCCAAATCTTTATGACATACGACCTGATTTATGGTCATTGTCGGTTTTAATCAGCATTATGAAACATCAACGGGGGTATGATTCTATGGCAACTGCATTGAACAGGGTTCTTGAAAAACGTGGTTTTCGGGTTTTGGCGGCACAAGATTTAGCCCCCGAATTAGCATTTGAAAACGCGGGTGTTCAGACCAAGGTAAAGCCGACAAAATCGGACATGGCGGATATTGAACGTGCCGTGGATGTTTCGCACACCATTGGCAAAATGGACATTGGTGCATCGGTTGTGGTTGATAAACAAGTTATTGCGGTTGAGGCTGCCGAAGGTACTGCAAAAATGTTGGACCGCGTTGTTGAAATGCGTAAAAACAAAAAACGCATCAGTGGCGTTTTTGCAAAAATGACCAAACCGGGTCAAGATTTAAGAATCGATATTCCCGCAATTGGTGTTGATACGGTACGCGCGGTGGCAAAGGCACACCTGCGCGGAATTGTTGTGAACACAAAAACATGCTTTGTTGTTGACAAGGAAAACGTCATAAAAGAAGCAAACAAATCAAAAATATTTATTGTCGCAATTGACGAATAAAAAAACACCGCCCAAACGGGCGGTGTTTTATATTAATCACTAAAATCAAACATTAATTCTTTTTGATTTCGTGAACGGTCACTTTAAACACAACATCTTTGCCCGCCAAGCCCGGAACATATTGTTCTGGGAATGTGATGTTAATGTCACGTGTTTCGCCAACCTTCATACCAACGACTTGGTCTTCGAATCCTGGAACGAATTGACCACTGCCCAATGTTAATGGGAACCCAGATGCCGTACCACCTTCGAATTGTTCACCATTTAAATAACCCGCAAAATCGATGATAACTGTATCACCATTTTTTGCGCCAGCGTTACTGTCGCATGCCGCCAACAGTGCCGCGCCACAGATACCCAATACAGACATAATTTTTTTCATATATTTCCCCTTTATTTATTTTATTGCACGCAACAAATATATTAAACCAGCACCATAAAAAGCAAGAAAAAAAATACCGG
The DNA here is from genome assembly GCA_946185785.1 of uncultured Alphaproteobacteria bacterium. Taxonomy (GTDB): domain Bacteria; phylum Pseudomonadota; class Alphaproteobacteria; order Rs-D84; family Rs-D84; genus Enterousia. The sequence continues at coordinate 6,530 of CAMHKP010000006.1, read as the reverse complement.
CATGTTGCCGGTATTTTTAATTTCTGTACACACACCGAAAACCATATTCACGCATGGTGGCGCCTTCGGCCTCCATTCTGTAATCATAGTACGGTGTTGGACGCATAACATCAAACGATGGCTTATCATAAACCATAACAATACTGTCTGCATTACGGCCACAAATACGTTTCATTTCATAATCGGCAACCTTGCCCAAAACGGTGCGCGCGTCGCCATCAATATCCATACCATCAGCATTTTGCACCATGCGCAAACGCATTTCGCGCAAATCTGTATTTCCCAACAAAATTTGAACACGAACCATTGTCCCCTTGTATTCTTGCCAATGGGTTTCCATACGCGCGGTATTCCATTTACCGTCCATCTGTTCTTTTTCCGCAGCCGTTTTTGGTTTGTACGAATCGATATTTGCATACTGATTGTCCGCCTGCATAAAAGTATTGGTACGTTCATTATACAGTGGTGCATCCGCGCCACCGTTTTCGAAATCTTCAACGTTATATGGTGCGTCATTCGTTGTACATGCACCCAAAACGAACAATGAACAAATTATGTAAAACAAAGATTTTTTCATTTTGCCTACTCTCTTTTTTTTTATTTTATCAAATAAACCTTTTTGATTCAAGGGGCGATTTATGATAAAATTAAATAAAATGTCAAATGTAGTTCTTGATTCTTTGCTGCAACCATTGGCGGAATTTTACACCCCGTCATTCGTGGAAGAAATCGCAATTAACCACGGTGGCCAGGTATGGTTGCGCCTGCATGGGTCCAAGGTTCCATGGGTTGCATATAACGCACCACAATTGTCTAAACAATACTTGGTTGATTTAATTCATACGGTTGCGAACATATATGAACGTCCATTTGACCCGATTCGTGGCATACCTGTCGTTTATGCTACGCTGCCTGGGAATCATCGTTTTTCCGCGATTGCTGGACCAAATGTACAATTTGATGAAAACGATGTCACTGGTGGTGTTGCATTAAATATTCGTGGTGGTGGTGCAACGGACACCTCTTTTGAAAACTATCATCTGGAACGTGGGAAAAAGTTATTAAAGGTTAAACCGCGCGAATCTGTTCGGCCAGACGATCCATATGACCGTTTAATGTCCGCCATAAATGACGGCAGTCCTATTTTAATATCTGGGGCAACAGCAACTGGTAAAACGACATTTTTGAATCATATGTTGACACTGATTGATCAAAAAAGCCGCGTTATAACGGTTGAAGATGCACGTGAAATTCGTGTACCCCAAGAAAATCGTGTTCACTTTGTATTGTCGCGTACCGAACAAACAAATGATTTTAACTATGCGCGATTACTGGACTTGGTTGTGCGTATGACGCCCGACGTAATTATTGGCGGTGAAATTTCAACAGACAACGCATCGGTATTATGGGAAATGTTGGGAACAGGACACGAACATTTTTACACAACAATTCATGCCGAAAGTGCCGAAGCCGCCTATGCTGCATTTGCCGACCGTATATTACATACTCAACCGGCATACGACCGCGCACAACTTATTGCGGAAATGCAAAAGAAGATTCGTGTTGTACAATTATCACGCGATGGCGCACTGCGTGCCGTAACCGAAGTTGTATAAGGAGAGAGATTAAAAACCAAAAAGGATAAAACATGGGAAAAATAAATGATGTCAAAGAATATATAGAAGCAAGATTGTTAAAAGCTGGTATTATTGACAACGAACTCAATATATTAGATAAAAAGGCCTTTGTAGAATTTATCAATTTACGAAGAAAAGAATTGGAATCTCAACTTAAAGAATGTGAAAAAGACGGTGTTGTAATCGACCAATACAAATACAATCTTTTAAATACAGAATGGATTTATCTTGGTGATATGGAAAAACACATGACCGTAGATCCAGATCTTATGCGAATGGACGATATTGAAGACGCCGCAGATAAAAAGATAAAAGAAGAAGAAGAAAAAAAGCAGAAAAAGTTTAATAACGGCACCAAAAAAGTTGCAAAAAAATTCAACTTTTTCGGTTTGTCCAGATTATTCGGTCGTAATAAATAACAAATAAAAATGGCACCGATTGGTGCCATTTTTTATTACATGAAATTCACAGGGTTCACATCTATCTTGACCCGAATATTCGTGGGCTGTTTTACACGTGCAATCCACCCCACCACAATCGGTTGCAGCATTGCACGAACATCACCAGAAATCAAAAACCGCATACGATACCAATTGCGAACCTGATATATTTGCGCAGGTACTGGCCCCATTATACGACCACCATTTATTTTGGGCGCAACGGATGCTAAATCTGCACAATACTTTTGCAAAATGTTTTCTTTATTCCCCTCAACGACAACCGCAATCAGTTGACCATATGGCGGCATTTTAGCGCTGCGCCGACCATCCATATCCATCTTCATAAATTCATCACGATTACCAACGCAAATTGCATTTATAACCGGATGATCGGGTTGGTATGTTTGCAGTAATACATGTCCAGGGTATTCACCACGACCGGCACGACCGGCAACTTGGAACAATTGTTGGAAAGTATGTTCGGCTGCACGAAAATCTGTTCCAAACAATCCCATATCTGCATCTACCACACCAACCAATGTAAGATTTGGAAAATGATGTCCCTTGGCCAGAATCTGTGTTCCAATAATAATGTCAATTTCCCCAGATTCCATTTTTGACACAATGCGTTCCAAACTCTGTCTTGATGCGATTGTATCACTTGATACCAAGGCTGTACGTGCAGATGGGAAACGCGCCATAATCTCTTCCTGAATCTTTTCAATACCGACACCGCGCGTTGATACTTCATTTCCACAATTTGGACAAGCACTTGGTATCGGTTCAGTATGTCCGCACATATGACACAACATTTTTCCAATTCGCTTGTGATATGTCATACCCACACTGCAATCGGGACACGTAGCGGTCCAACCACATTTTTTACACTGAACAATCGGGGCAAATCCACGACGATTTATAAACAACATAACCTGTTGGTGATTATTTAAAGTTTCGCGTATTGCATCGCACAGAGGCACCGATAATGCACCCGCATTTTGTGGTGCGTTTTCGTCCATACTTGTTTGATATGGCTCTGGACGATTTTCACGCAAATCAATCGTTTCTATTTTTGGTAATGTTGCACCACCAAATCGCGATGTTAGTTTTAATCCATGATATTTACCCGTTGCAACATTTTCCAATGTTTCCGCAGACGGTGTTGCACTTGCTAAAACAACAGGAAACTTTGCCAACGATGCACGCAAAATTGCCATATCGCGCGCATGGTAATTTCCCATATCTTCCTGCTTGTATGATGTATCATGTTCTTCGTCAACGACAATTAAACCTAAATCTTGCCATGGTAAAAACAGCGCGCTGCGCGTACCGACAACAACACGTATTTCACCACTTAACACGCCACGCCAAATTTCACGACGACGCGTGGCGGTTAAATTACTGTGCCACACAACTGGGGGCGCACCAAAACGTGATTCAAATCGTGACATAAACTGTGCAGTCAATGCAATTTCTGGCATCATTAACAATACAGACTTCCCCGCATTATACGCACGCAACACAGAATCAAAATACACTTGGGTTTTACCCGAACCAGTTATCCCATCTAACAAGAACACCGAAAAACCACCACGCGCAATTGCATCACCAATTTGTGCCGCTGCAGCAGATTGTTCATCATTCAATTTAACCGTACCCATATCACGATATGTATGAACAAAACGATTTTCTTTTTCAACCACACGTGAATCCGTTGGCAGCAATGTTCCATTTTTTACCATAGTGCGCACAACCGATTGTGATACATGCGCAATATTAACAATATCATTTACCGACATTGCATCATTATCATTTGATGCGAACGCATCGGCAATCGCTTGACGCGCATCTGTCATTTTTATTTTAGCATCAAAGTCAAATGAATATAATTGTTCATAACGAGGTGGTGAAAACGCATCTGGAATATTTATAATTAGTTTCAATACCGCCCCCGGCGTCATCAGCGTCCAATCAGACATCCGCTTTATCCACTGCAAATCGGTGACAGATAATTTTGCATCTAATACACGCACAACACTTTTAATTTTATCGTCTGGTAATCCAGAATCTGCCAACCCCCACACAACACCAATATATGGACGATTCATAACACGACATTCAACAAAAGTTCCCAAATCTGCAGGCGCGTTTAAGCGATAGTCGTATCCAGTATTCACGACATTCGGCAATAAAACTTTTACAACATCACCTGACTTAAACATACCAGTAAAATAGCTGGTTTTTTTATGAAATTCAATATTTTAAAATTAAATCTTTGTGATTATTTCATCTGGCTTATATTGCGTACGAAACCAAGTACGTTGACGTTTTGCATATTGGTTCGTTTTGGTAATCCAGTTTTGAATTGCATCATCCATTGTAATTTCACCACGCAAATATGCGCACAGTTGCGATGCCCCGATTGCGCGACTTTCATCCCAGCCCGAATCAATGACCGCACGTGCCTCGGCCAGCGCACCACCCGACATCATTTCTGGAATACGTGCCGCGATTGCCGTACGTAAAACATCCACGTCTGGATTTATCAAAATACGATGCGCATTTGGTACAACCGCACCAACACGTGCCGCATTTTGAAATTCTGTTATATGTGTGCCAGTTTGCAAGAATACTTCCAATGCGCGCGCGACACGTTGCGGATCGGTTGCGGTAAAATCGTTCGGCAACATTTTACGCGCTGCATCTATATCACGTGCAACCATATCACGTGCTTTGACCCGCACATCATCGTCTATATCTGGCATTGGTGAAATACCGTTAATAAGTGCATTTATATAGTATCCCGTTCCACCAACAAAAATTGGTGTACGCCCAGATTTTATTGCATTTTCATATTCTGCGCGCGCCAGATTCAAATATTCCACAACACTTATTTGTTCCGTCAACGGCAATATAGAAAACAGGCGATACGGCACACCATCAATTTCATTTGTAATTTCGCGTCCTGCAAATGGCGATGCAGATATATTTTCAATTCCGCGATAAATTTGAACACTGTCTGCATTTATAATTACGCCACCTATTTCGCGCGCTAACGCGTGGGCAAACGATGATTTACCCGATGCTGTTGGTCCAGTAATAATATATGCATCATATTTCATAACGATAACATTATAGATGCCCAAGAATAAAATTCAATTGTAATGTGCTAAAATATGGTGCTATGATAATCATGCGTGACAATAACAAAAACGAAAGGAAGAAAATATGGCAAAATTAAGAGTTGCAATCAACGGATTCGGTCGTATTGGTCGTTTGGTTTTACGTGCGGCGTTGGTATCAGGTCGCGACGACATCGAATTTGTTGCAGTAAATGATTTGGCACCTGCGGAACAGAACGCATATTTACTGGAATATGATTCTGTACATGGCAAATTGCCAATGCCGGTGAAATTAGACGGTGAATATATCAAGGTTGGCAAACAAAAGATTAAATGTATTTCCGAACGCGATCCATCAAAATTGCCATGGGGCAAAATGAAAATTGACGTTGTTATGGAATGCACTGGTCTGTTTACCGCTGCGGACAAGGCACGCGTTCATCTTGATTGTGGGGCAAAGCGTGTATTGGTTTCTGCACCATCTGCGGGCGCAGATAAAACAATCGTTTTTGGTGTGAACGAAAAAACATTAACCAAGAAAGATTTGATTATTTCCAATGCATCATGCACAACGAATTGCTTGGCACCAGTGGCACAGGTATTGGATGAAAAATTCGGCATATTGTCTGGCTGGATGACAACGGTTCATGCCTACACCGGTGATCAACAATTGCTGGATAAAAATCATAAAGATTTCCGTCGCGCGCGTGCCGCTGGGCTATCTATGATTCCAACATCCACTGGTGCAGCCAAGGCAATCGGCTTGGTGTTGCCAAAACTGGCGGGCAAATTAGACGGTATGGCAATCCGCGTTCCAACCCCAGATGTTTCTGTGGTGGAATTGGTTGTGAACTTGAAAAAAGCCGCAACAGTCGAAGCTGTTAATAAAGCAATGAAGGCTGCGGAATCAAAAACATTTGGCTATAATGACAAACCTTTGGTTTCCGTTGACTTTACCGGCGATGCACACAGTTCCATTTTTGATGCCGCACAAACGAAAGTATTGGGCGACAAATTGGTACATGTGACCGCATGGTATGATAATGAATGGGGCTTTTCAAACCGCATGTGCGATACCGCTGTTGCGATTGGAAAACTTATCAAATAATAAAAAATCGCCCGTTTGGGCGATTTTTTTAACATTATCGTGTATGTATTTTCAACGCATCTACCAACGCACGATTTTTTTCTGGTGTCACATGCAATATCCAATCTTTTTTAGGTGCATCATCCGCAACCAACCAAAATACAGGTGCTTTCGGTGATTCAAAATTAGGACCAATCACAAAACTATGATTTTTTGAAATATGCACAATGGATATTGTACGCTT
>CAMHKP010000005.1 GCA_946185785.1 uncultured Alphaproteobacteria bacterium | reverse complement strand
GTACATGTAATATATGATGTCGATGGTGTGCTTTTTGACCATACTTCTTTTACGGTATCCGTTTGACGCGTCACATAATTTGCGCCACTGGTGGTTATGCTAAGTTTATACCCCGGCTTGCACCGCACCAACCAACCATTAGAATTGTACGCGCTGCCTCCAACCCCCAAACGCGTTTCCGTGCCGGCGGTGCCGTTGGTATAATCTTTGTAATACATTACCTGAATATTACCGGTGTATGTTTTCCAATAATACTGACGATATGTTGCACCAGTCATGTCCCATCCAGAACTTGTACATGTGCGCGAACCATATGTTTCGTTGATATTGTAATTTCTTACAGTATTACACAAAGTTGTTCCTACAAGCCCAGGTGCATGTGAACCAGAATAGATATACTGGTCATTAGATGATGTATCATCATACATGCCATTGCACACTAAACATACACTACCGGTGTCATTTGTAACATACACACCATTATTATTAAATGTTTCTCCATATTCTTTGCAAACTCCGTCTATTATTTTTGCACCACCCTTACATGTTTTGGGGGTACAAACATTTGTACAACTACTGCCAGCGGTACAAGAAGATGTTTCCCATGTTGCGGTGTAATCATATCCCGGACATTTTACAGAACATGAACTGGCACCGGTTCCCGATGTTGTATAACCGGCTGGACACGCCAGACAGTAGCGCATACCATAATCTGTGGGATTGTACGAACCAACCGGACAAAAACTACATAAAACATATGATGGCGACGATGTGATATACCCATGACACTTATAACCACTGCATTTGAACATGGTTGGCGAAAGAGATCCGCTATAACTTATAAGATGACCCGTACCCTTACATGTGTATATGGTTGAAGATGTGCTTGAATAACAAGCATCGCAACCCGCTTGTGTGCCAGCTAACGCCGCATACGCAGTTGCGCGCTGTCCGGGGGGAAAAGATGTTGTCCACGACCCATTAATTTTTGCGCCACAGTCGTTTAAACAATTTACACTAGAATATGAAGACTGTAATAAAAACAGTGTAAATAACATTGCTGATAAAAATAATTTTTTGAACATGTTCCTTTCCCCTTTTCCCAAGGGCATAACGCCAGCATTTCCGCACCACACCATCAAAAACGGTGGTTTAAATTCGGTGTTTTTCTGTACATATTTTACCCGTATTTCCGCGGGGTAGTCAATCGAAAAAACACCGAATCTAGACCACCGTTTTTTATTTTGGGTGGTTTTTTATTTTATTCCTTTGTTTTTAGTGGTTTTTTGTTGTGATTTTTTATGAAAAAATGTGGGTTTATGGGTTTTGTCATCCCGGGCAATCGGGCCCCGCGCAACCCTGTTGCGCGGGTGATGCTGACCCGGGATCTAGGTATATAACAAAGCACGCGCCAACGGCGCGACATATTTACCTGGGTCCCGGCTCGGTGGCCGGGATGACAAATGGGATTTTATCGCAAAATCATATTGCAAACGGCCAAATTATCTTACTGGCATATAAAAAACCGCCCAAATGGGCGGTTTTCGTTTTCTTCTCCCCGTCTATTAACGAGAATAGAATTCGACGACCAGTTCTGGGAACATTTGAACTGGATATGGAACATCTGCAAACGATGGAACACGAACATATGTTGCTGTGAAGTTTGCACTGTCAACATTGATGTAATCTGGTGTTTCACGATCGCCTGCTTCCAATGCCAATACGACCAATGGCATTTGTTTTGCTTTTTCACTAACGGTGATGACATCGCCTGGTTTTACTTGATAAGAAGCAATTTTAACGCGTTTGCCGTTGACCATAATGTGACCATGGCTAACCAACTGACGTGAAGAGAATACTGTTGGTGCCAATTTTGCACGATATACAACTGCGTCCAAACGACGTTCCAGCAAACCAATCAAGTTATCTGGGGTGTCACCACGCATATTGTCTGCTTCGGCATAGTATGCATGGAACTTCTTTTCACCGATGTTGCCATAATAACCCTTCAAAGTCTGTTTTGCACGCATCTGTTTTGCGTAATCAGATGAATTACCACCACGAGATGTTGGACCGTGCTGACCTGGTTTATATTTACGTTTGTTAAATGGTGATTTTGCTTGGCCCCACAGGTTAACACCGAGTGCGCGGCCAATTTTCAATTTGCGCGTATTACGTTTTGCGCCTTGTCTTGCCATAATTTTATCCTTTTTTTTGGTTTTTCGGTGCCAGATATTTAACAGAATCCTTATCATACATGGGACCAAAAGACACCATGACTTAATCAGTTCTGGTTATCCAGCGTGGCTTAGTTTATACTGTTTTTATTAGAAACGCAAGGAAAATCTGCGATTTTTTTATTATCGCGATTTGACCGCTGCATCAGCCGTCAAAAATTTGTTTATACCACAAGACCGCGCCAATTCATACGCACGATCAAAATTACGCCCCATTTGTTCCGCTGCATGTGCGTCATCGCTTAACAGCACAGGGATATGCGCATCTGCCGCCATACGCAGAATTCGTGGCGACGGATATGGTTCATCACAATAATCACGATAAAGCCCAGTATTTATTTCAATTGGGGTTTTAGATTGCGCAATAGATTCCACAGCACGCTTTTCTGTATCACCCCAGATTGCATCACGACCACAACCGGTTTTTTTTGGTAAATCAAGATGCGCCATCCAATTAAACATACCAGTTTCCGCAGCGCGCCCTAATTTATCCCAATACATTTTAACCATTTTATCGCGCGTTTTTTCATCTGCATTTGCCATATCATGAACATTGTACAATTGCCCATCATATTCAACAAAGTGCGATGCACAAATAATATAATCTGGCTTTAATACTTTCATTGCGCGGTCAAAACCACTGCGCCATTCGGGGTAGTCAAAAAAGTCCACTTCCATCCCACGATAAAGTTTTACCCCACACAAACCCGACAAATGTTTCAATTCTTCGAAATGAGGTTTAAAACGTTTAACGGCTTCGTCAAACGACGTTGAATAGATTGCTGAATATCCACCACGCACCGCATATGGATAGAATTTTGATTTTGCTATATTTGGATGCACAATAAAATGATTTGATATCCCCAGACTTTTCATACCTAGTTCGCGTGCATGCAGCACCATCTTAATCGGTGTATTGCGACCATCAAAGCCGATTGTATGAGTATGCAGCGAAAAATCTTGAATTGGTTTTTTCATTAGAACTTTACACTTGGTGCCTTGCGTTCTGTGGAATCTGCTTCAAATAACTTTTCAGGGCCAATACCAAACATGCGTGCAACGATGTTTGACGGGAATTGTTCCACCGCATTGTTCAAGCCCATTACAACGGTGTTATAAAACTGACGTGCCGCCTGAATCTTGGTTTCTGTATCACCCAATTCGCGTTGCAATTCCAAGAAGTTTTCGTTAGCTTTCAAGTTTGGATAGCTTTCCGCCAATGCAAAAATATTTTTCAATGCACCAGAAAGCGTTTTTTCCGCTGCGCCACGTGCATCGGCACCGTGCGCTGCCATCGCAGAATTACGTGCAGAAATCACCGCGTCTAATGTTTCTTTTTCGTGTTTTGCCGCACCCTTGACCGTTTCCATTAAATTAGGAATTAAATCATATCTGCGTTTCAATTGTGTATCTATTGTTGCCCACGCTTCGCGTACCTGATTCCGGCGCGCAACCAGCCCATTATAAACCGCAATAAAATATAATAAAAACACTGCAACAATCGCAATTGCTGTCCACATATCAAACCCCTTTTGTTAAAAATTATTCATCAATATCTTTTATTATCATTTATCTTTTGCTTGTTTTTATTATAATTCAACGGTGCGACGTTTTCAATTAAAAACGCCCGTTCGGGCGTTTTTATTATTTTTTCCAGAATGCAAATCCGCGTCTGCTTGATTTTTCTTCGCGTTGTTTGCGTTCTTCGGCAGCACGACGACGTTCTGCACGACGTTCATGGAACAAACGTGCTGATTCTTCGTCACGCTGAATCAATTTCAATGTCGTCACCGACAATTTGTCATTGCGGGTTTCTTCTTCGAATTCAACAATATCATTTTCATTTAAAAAACGTATGCCCGCTTCTTTTAATGCACTGGAATGAACAAATACATCATCTGTGTTTCCGTTTTCATTTGGCTCGTCAGGTGTAATAAACCCAAAACATTTTTTGCCGTTATACCATTTCACTTTTCCTTTCCGCATATCTTAGTCCTTTGCTATGCTTGTTATGGTTCAAAGTTAATCTATGAACCTGATATAATTGTGGCGCAATTAGAAAAGTATTACAAGTAAAAAACAAATCGCCCTATGGCGTATTATTTCCCACGGGGCGATATAATTTTGTCGTAATTTCAACATATTATTGTTTATAATAACGTTGCACTTCCTTCATAACAAAATTGAACAATTTGCCCGCTGTTGTATTTGTCGGTGCAGACCACGCGTTTTTACGGTATGGCATTGCCGCAACCAAAATGAACCGCGCCATAAAGTGAAAGATTTCACTCATTTGAGTCTGGGTCAATTTTGCTGGCGAATTGGTCAAATGAAACACTTCATTTTCAATTGCGTTGTCCAATTTATCTGTAATAATGTCCAACATTTTTTGTGGATAATACAATGTACAATTCTTTGGGAATCCATCAAACAACGACATCCCCAAACCGCGTTCATACAATATATTCCAACCGACACGATCAAATAAATCTTCGACACAATCACAAATCATAAGATTGTATTGCTTAATACCATCTTCCATATAGTCCGCCAATTTGCGTTCGATATCATCACTGGCGGCATTTTTGCGTTTGCGCGCACGTTCATATTGCGTGTGTGTCAAACGTTCAAATTCAAAGAATGTACGAACCTGACAAATAATTTCCATTGGAACAACATGTTCCGCATCATGACCGATGTTCAAAATAATTTTGGCGTCACGATAATTACGTGGGTTGTCAACATCATAAAACTTATCACGCATTGAAATAATACGTTCTGGCATTGTTTCACGAATGCGTTCAATGAATGTACGAGCCTGGGGTACCAAATCAAACAAGCACTTTACACGCCATACATCTTGCAAGCGCAAATGTGGTTTGCGAATCTTGTCTAGTTCACGAACCAATTCCACCGCAATTTCTTCATGTCCCCGTCCAATAATACGCAACACTGTTTCTGATGCCGCAGTAATAAATTTATTTGAAAATTCTTCACGAATTTTGTCGGCAATTGCACGACCAGATGCCGCACGTTCGTGTGATGAAATAACACGTTCAGCCGTTGTCGCAACATCGTCAATAAATTCACGATAATATTTTCCGGTTATCTTATCCAGCGCACGCGATGTTTGTTTTTGTGCCGCAACAATAACTGTCACGATTGAAGACACCGACAAGTCAACTTGGTGTCCGGCACTGATGGTAAAGAACTGATTACGCATCGGGTCCATATCAAGACGATGTTGAACCAAATATGGCGACAATGGGTTAATATCAGAAATTTTTATTTTTTCGTCTATTCCACAATCGTTGTCATAATCATAACGAACAACCGGAGCCTTAGGCGCACCAAGACATTTGCCCAAAACGTGGAACACTTCGCGGAACCAATCCATACCATCGCTATACAACGTCCGCAGATATTCCGCGGCTTCGTCATTTATGCGATGTTCAGTTAATGCCCGCTCTATATCGGCAAGGTTTTTCCGGTCATGATCAGCGGTCATATCCGCTGCAAAAGTATCGGTTTTTGCTATCATCGTGGGTACCCTATTTCATCATTGGGAACAAGATAACGTCACGCAATGTCGGTTGATCAAATATGATATTTGCCAATCTGTCAACGCCCAGACCCACACCAGAAATCGGTGGGAAACCGTGTTCCATCGCACGAACGAAGTCATTATCTGGGTTAAATGCTTCTTCGTCACCGTTCGCGATATTTTTCGCCTGTTCTTCGAATGCCTTTAATTGTTGTATTGGGTTTACCAATTCTGAATACCCCTTGCACAATTCGGCACCACATACCAACAATTGATACATATCCAAACATCTGTCATCGGCATCGCTGTGACGTGCCAATGGTACCATATATGTTGGATAGTTGTACAGGAATGTTGGCTTAATAATGTTTTCACGAATCTTGCGCTTATATACCCAATCAACCAATGTTGGAATTGAATTCAATTCTTCTAAATCTTCGGCTGGGAACATTTTGGAATCCACCAGACGTTTCTTTAATGCATCTAAATCATCAAAGTCCAAAATATTGCAACCAAACAATTCGTTCATTTTGGCTGTGTAATCCATCATTTCGTATTTAGAAAAATCTAATTCGGTACCTTGATATGAAATCTGTAATGTACCACGCATAGATTTAATCAAATGCTGAATCAGACGCCATGTGAAATCGATATTCTTTTTGTAATCCCAGTATGCCGCATACCATTCAACCATTGTGAATTCTTGCAGATGCATTGCATCCATACCTTCGTTACGGAAATCCTTGGCCACTTCGAATACACGATCAAATCCCGCACCAATTGCCATTTTCAAGAATAATTCTGGGGAAATACGCAATTGAAAATCCGCATCCAACGCATTGTGATGTGTTGTAAATGGTTTTGCCGCTGCACCAGACGCAACATTTTGCAACACTGGTGTTTCAATTTCCAAAAATCCATTATCTATCATAAACTTGCGCCATTCTTGCGTCATTTTGAAACGCCCCAACAATACGCTGCGTGATTCTGGATTGGAAATAACATCCAAATAACGTTGACGATAGCGCGCTTCGGTATCAGTCAAGCCATGGAACTTTTCCGGCAACGGACGCAACGCCTTGGACAGAATGTCATAGTGTGAAACACGTACCGTCAATTCGCCCGCCGTTGTGTGATATAATTCACCAGTAATGCCGATAAAGTCGCCCATATCGACATTTGCTTTCATAAACTTGTAATCTTCTTCGCCAATTTCTTCACGCGACATAGAAAATTGAATTTCGCCTTCGATATCATAAATGCGACCAAACATCAGTTTGCCCAACCAACGCAATGCGGTAACACGGCCACACAATTTAACAGCAGATCCGTCTGGCAATTCACGTGCTTCGCAAATTTTATGGCTGCGATCAAAAGTGTCTTTCCAGACAACGCCGTCACGTGCGCGAATATTTTCAGCCTTTTGCAAGCGTGCTTCTAATTCGTTGGTTGATATTGTTGTGTTTTCTGACATTTGTTTTTCCCTTGTGTTCCTGTGTTTATAAAAAAACGGACGCCCCCTAGATGCGTCCGTCAATTTTTATTTGATGGTCGCATCAATTATATTAAAGATTTTTTCATAATTTTTTTCATTTTCTTCAACTTATCTTCTTTTGCCGAACATATACTATACTATCCAATTTATAAAATCAAACCTTTTCTGCGTTAAACCGAGTATTTTTCAAAAACCCGATTTAATTGGTTATGAACCTGAATTATTGTGGCACATTTAGACATGTGTTTGACCGTCACTGCCCCAATATACGTACAACAAGATGCGATTCCGCCGTTGATATCCTGTAAAATCTTGTCGATTGAACCGGTATACGGTATCATCAATTCGCGTCCTTCGGACGTTTTATAATTTGACATTCCGCCCGCAAATTTGTTATTCGCATATTCAGACGACATTCCATAATAAGCCTTGAAATACTTGGTTTCAATCACGTGTTTGCCGTCAACAATTTCCCGTGTTTCAAAATGCTTTTCAATAATATCGCCAGCCGCTTCATCGGTGCCAGCAAACATTCCGCCGGCCATGACAAAATCTGAATTCAAACAAAATGCCTTGCAGATGTCGCCAACATCAACAATGCCGCCATCTGCGCAAATATGTCCACCAACAGAATGGGCAATGTCTGCGCATTCCACAACCAGCGACACCATTGGTGTACCACAACCTGTCTGTTTGCGGGTCAGACAAGCCGAACCACTGCCGATGCCGCATTTGATAATATCTGCGTAATCAAGCAATTTCAGGCAAATATCACCACTGGCGATATTTCCGGCCATAATTACAGCATCACTAAATTCATTACGCACACGCGCCAAAATATCCAGCGCACGTTGAATATAAAAATTCGGTGCATCTATACATATATTGCGTGGCGACACCCATTGGTATTTAGATTCCAAATCTTTCAATTTCTGGATTTCATCGTCTATATTTTTAAGACCGATTGTGATAAACAGATTATCAAGCGGAATATTTTCATTACGACAAGATATTAAAAATTCCCCTATTTCATCCAAACTGTAATGTTTATGCAGGGTTGCAAACATGCCCTTGGCCAACAATTTCTTGGCAACGTCAAAATTACCAACCGTTGCCATATTCGCATTAAACACCCCCAGACCAGTACGTGTTTGTCCATGTTTGAATTTGAATAACCGTTGCAGATTAACTTCCTTGCGTGAATTTAAATTTATACCCATTTTTGGACGAATTAAAATGTCGGAATAATCAAGGTAAACTTCTGATAATATCTGTGTCATAAAAACTCCTTTGCAACCTTGCGATTATACACAAGCTGGCGATACAATTTCAATATAATAATTACTTGAATTTAATTAAGAAATTGGGTTTAATAGGTGCCGGAAAAAATATAAAGAAAGGGGACACTAATGAGAACAATCGGCACATCTGCATTTGGTTTACGTGCACCAATTTTCAAACAAGGTGATGACGTGGCAACAATTGTCACTGATATTGTATTAAATTCTGGCATTGAAATCAAAGACAGGGATGTTGTCGCAATAACCGAAGCTGTCATGGGACGCACCATGGGTAATTATGCAACCGTTGATGAAATCGCGAACGACATAAAAAGATTAACCAACAATGCTAAATCTATTGCTGTTGTGTTTCCTATTTACAGCCGTAATCGTTTTGCAATTTTGTTGCGTGGGATGGCACGTGCCACTGACAAAATCATATTGTTGTTATCTACACCAACTGACGAAGTTGGCAATGTGTGTAAAAACCACCCTTTTACTGGAATGAATTATGATGAATATTACAAATCTGTCATTGCCGAAGAAGGTACTCAGGCAGAAGTTTATATTGACAACGATGTAAATGTATTAAAAGGCATGGGGATTGATGCCTTTATCGCAGCAGATATACATACCAAAGATATTACACGTGCAAAATTACAGCAGATATCTAACAATGTCATCGATTTAACCGATATATTACATGACAGAAGTGAATATGGTTTGTTGGGGTCTAACAAGGCAACCGAAGAAAAGGTAAAATTATTCCCAACACGCGCATATTGCATACCAATCATTGAAAAAATTCAGCATAATATTCTTGAAAAAACAGGCAAGCATATTGAAGTTATGGTTTATGGCGATGGATGCTTCAAAGACCCAGTTGGTGGCATTTGGGAATTTGCCGACCCTGTGGTAAGTCCTGCATACACATCGGGACTGGAAGGCACACCAAACGAATTAAAATTGAAATATCTGGCCGACAATAAGTTTAATGATTTAAGTGGTGATGCGTTACAATCTGCGATAAAAGACGACATACGCGCCAAAGATTCTTCATTAAAAGGCAATATGGTTTCCCAGGGAACCACCCCACGTCGCATAACAGATTTATTGGGCAGTCTGTGCGATCTGGTTAGTGGCAGTGGCGACAAAGGCACACCAATTGTTTATATCCAGGGCTATTTTGATAATTACGCAACAGAATAGAAAAAAATATATATTTTCCATTACTGTTGTATGCGTTCACCAGTTGTAAAATTGCGTTCACCATTTATCAAACTGTCATCATAGGCAGTATATTGAACAACACCATCAGAAAGATGTAAATTAGACAGTGTGTGATTGGTATTGCTAAGACCAATGTAAAACATATCCCCAGAAGATGTCATGATATTTAGCGCCGGTGTTGTTGTTTTGTTTTTTTTGGAATAAATGATTGTATTACCAAGACGCAATTCACGTGCACAATCGGACGATTCATCTGCCCCATGTCCATACCCAACCGTTGTTGTACCCATTGGACATTCATTACGATTGCTTGTTTCACCATAACCCAATACTGTTTCTGGTGCCCAATACCCCGGTTCAACATCTATACAGCCACCGGAACTTGTCATCGGTCCCTCAATAAAAGGCAGCGTTCCAGCACTTTGATAAAACTGCTCGTGTTCCACATCATACATTCCTGCGACCCCATTGGCATCACGCACAGGTATCATATCCAATAATTTTATACCGTTGCTTATCAAAGTAAAAGCAAAGATTTTTTGTTTTCCGGCATTACCAGACTGATTATTCACCGTTCCAATTGAAATTGGACCGTCCGTTAAATTACCAACAGCCAATGTTTTTGTTTCACCGTCCAGTGTACATGTCTGCGCACCAGCATCCAAAACAAAAGTATGTTTTGCAGTATCAGCAGCACCAAATTTAGTTTCTGTATTTGATCCACCAGCCTGGCACAAGAACACATTAGCATTAGAAATGCCAACTTTGAAATCAAGATTGTTTTTCTTGGCACCAGTTTGTTTCCCTTTTTCAACGGTGGTGTATTGCGTTGTCAATTTCATAATTGGATTTACCAAAGATGATGCAAAAATACCAGTATTTATCCATTGTTTACCGGTTGCTTCGATATAGTCTAATTTTGTATATCCATTAATCGTATCAGACGACATATATGTTCCGCCTGGACATGTGGTTTGACATTGTCTTTTTGATGTTTTACCAGAATCAATATTATCGGTATACCCGATTGGGCATGCGGTACACTCAGACGCACCTGTGACATCATTGTATGTTGCGCCCGAACAATCTTGACATACCGCAATGCTGGCACCACGCGGACTGTTGGAATATGTACCAACAGGACATGGAATACGTTCACCAACATTACCAAAATTAGTCACAGATTGTCCCACATAATGCCCAACACCAGAATCAACGCAATTATCACTTAAATCACCACCATACGTAAATCCACTTGCGCTGTTGGCATTGCTGTTGGTAAAGAATCGCCCTGTGACTGTATCAAATATACCT
>CAMHKP010000004.1 GCA_946185785.1 uncultured Alphaproteobacteria bacterium | reverse complement strand
CAGAAGTCATCGCCAAATTCTTAATCTTACCACCAGATGCACTGTTGCCGTTCAATGTAATCGTGTTCGTGTTCGGTGTACAGTCATTTGCAGCATCGTGGTTCGACGCCGTCGTTGTATTCGGAGTTTGATAACCGTCGCTACAACTCTTTACAGATGATGTCTGTCCATAACGCACCGTATGTGTCGCATCAGTGTACCAACCCTTGGTATAACCACTGTTGTTTGGTGTCGTACAATCTTGACCGGCAGTTTTTACCTGGGTACCGGGTCCACACGTAACAAAACAATATGGATTATATGCACTAGGATTACCAATGCTATACGGATCTATACATGCTGTCAGATATGTGCACATTGTTCCAGTTTTAGATGTTATAAGATTACAAGCAGCACCATCTGTAGCAGCACAGTTCTGGCACCATTGGGCAACAACAATCGTATCGCCCGCCGAACCGCTGTTGATGGCAACAGAACCAAGGTTTGTGATATTGCACCCACCAGAGATTGTTGCACTCGCATCATATATAGTGTTGCTTATGGTTTTCCAACCAACAAATGTGTATCCGCTGCGGGTTGGGGCGGCTGGCAATACCAGATTGCCACCATATGTACACGAACCATTACTAATCGCACCACCACCATTTTCACCCCAGTCAATCGTTATCGTACGTGCCGTACAAGATGAACCAGATGGGTTGGAAGAACCACCACCGCCAGTATACCCAGTGCTACATGTACAGTAAGCCGACCCAGCCGCTGAACCAGAAACAGTTGCCGTACAAAAATAGTTGCCAATATTGGATCCAGCAAATGTTGAATTTGTGAATCCAGGGCAATAAGAGTTCGTTGGACAGGTTTGACAACTCACATCACTCGCGCGCAGGTATTGTCCCGCCGGACATGTGTATGTTTTTCCATTCTTACATGCGTAGTATGTGCCAGTCGGATTTGTGAACAATGTTGTTGTTGCAGTACAAGATGCACTGGTACCCCAACCAGTCTTAAATGTATAACCAGTTTGTGTTAATCCATTTGCATCGGGAAATTCACATAATACACCATATGTACATGTGACACTTGCGTTTGTGTTGCCAGTAAATGTGCCATTATTCGTCGTAAGACTACCCGAACCACCATTTTTATTTAATGGAATACTAGCTGTCCATTTTGCATACAATGTCGGCGCAATAGTATCCCAAGAATTTGGATATTCAAATGATGACCCAGCGGCATGAGATATAGAAGTGTTGGGATTTTGTCTCCATCCACCAAAAGTACTGTATGTACTATTTGGTCCCCCAGTATATCCACTTGATGCCAGAGTACAATTAATAGTTTCCGCATTACCCCTGTCTACATTAAAGCGTTGGGTACCACAAACCGTATTTGATGTGGTCCCACTACCACCACTTGCATTATAACTTATGTACGCCATACGTGAATATATTGCATTTATCTGCGGATAATCGTCGAAATCTGGAGTTATGTTCGTGGTCGTTGAACCCGTTTGCGACACCCAGACGCTGTAGCCGCCAGAATCAGGATTCGACCAGCCTAGTGGTGTCCAACCATATGTAGTATTTGTATATAATGGATATGTTGGAATACTTGTTTCACCATGGCCAGAATAATACTGTGATCGGCTAGAGGTCGTGGGACTTGTTGCCGATGCAGAATTATAATGTTGAAATTGGAATTGTCGACCCCACGTTGCATACAGGGTAATATTACCAAGACTACAAGACCAAGTACTAAATTCACCAGCGTTAGCATAATTTTCGTCATCTAAATCTTCTTGAGTCAACCAACCCAAGAATTCCCAACCTTGATCTCCATCTTCAAGAGTTTCATGGTCATCCAAATATTCATTACCAATATCGGTTATTGCCGCCGCACGTGGCGTGGATTTCAATGTGATGCTTGTTCCGCCCGGACATTCGAACACACCAAGTGTGACATTATCCATCTTGTACGTTATTGTATATGTGTACACCGGTGCAGCGGTTCCACCAGAACAAGTAGCATTTGAAGGGCAAGATTTACAAGCGTTCCCAGCCACTGGCGTTCCACTGTATGTCGTACTGCCAGCACTTGATGTCATATAGTAGCCAGATGCACACGATGTGTATTTTTTGTATGTTGGGCATGAATACCCCGCCGCGAACGCACGTGACGTCACAAAGAACACAAAAAGCAGCAGCACGCCAACAAACGCCCGAGCCACGCGACCAGTTATTGTTCGTAATTTTTCCCAGAAATTAGCCATTTTTTCTACTCTTTCTCCATAGAACTTTCCACTTTCTTATGTCCAGTGTAGAAAATTTTATAGGGGCGACTCAAGTAAAAAAATCATAAATTTTATATTATTTTTTCTTATTAAAGCGAACCGACACAATAACACATTTTGTCATTGCGAACGAAGTGAAACAATCCAGTCAATAATAAAGCACGCACCATCGGTGCGACACATTCGCTGGATCGCCACGCTGCGCTCGCGATGACAACAAAGAGCGAAGAAGATAACAAAATACTTGAAAACACCGTTTTTTATACTAAAATTACCATGTCAGATGGACAGAACATAGCCGTCTTTGTGACGGAGGAAAGTCCGGACTGTGTGGGACAGCATACAGGCTAACGGCCTGGCGGGGCGACCCGACGATTAGAGGAACAGTAACGTAAGCGATTAAATTCGTTTGAAACGGCCAATCTCTATGCGCAGCAACTTCAAATAGGCCACCAATGACCAGTCCCAAGTCGGTGGCGGGTAGAGGGCTTGACACCCAGTAGTAATATTGGGTGCAGATTAATTATGTTCGCTACCTCACTTTTGTTGGAAACGACTGGGGTGGGGCAGTACAGAATCCGGCTTATCGTGCATCTGGTATAAAAAATCGCGCCAATGGCGCGTTTTTTATTACATGACTTTGCCAGATGTTGGGTAAAAGGTCAGCTGAATCTTTTCCCACTTTGCAAAATCGCCAGCCGGCAACATACGCAACGGTTGACAGGTATTTATTGCCGCACGAATTGTATCCAAAACATAGGCAAAAGCCGGATCCGTTTCCGCACGTGCCGCCGATTCAAACCACACATCACGAACCGTTCCATTCCGTCGCATAGTCAAATGTGCCACCGCACGAATATCGTCAATATCGGTACGATTTTTATCAATATTCCAACAGCGCGTCATCGCCACACGCAACGCATCAACAACCGAAACATTTAGTGTACGATTTAATGAAACACTTTCACGATTTACCCGAATAACCATCTTCTTTTTTGGGGCAATGGGTTCCGGGTCTTTCTTTTCTTCTGCTGGTTTTTCTTCGGTTTTCTTTTCTGGTTCTGGTTCCACCAAAGATGGCGTTTCAATCGGTTTGTCCGCTTCAACCTTTTCTGGTTCCGATTCGGGCTTTGATTTTTCTTCGATTTTCTTTTCTGGTGCTTTTTCTTCGGGTGGGTTGGTGTTATACAATTTCGTTTCATCTGTTGAAACCGTCACAGAATCCAAATCTATTTCCATAATTTGAATACGGTCAGGCGCAACCAGCATCGCACGATGAACCAATATCGCAAACGATGTCACCATAAGCGCAATAATAACCATATGTCCAATCAAGGACATTAAAAGGTTTTCTAAAGAAAACTGGTTGTCTGTCTTCATTTCTCGGTTTTTGTGCGCAGCCCAACACGCTGGAATCCAGAATCTTTTAATTTACCCATAACAGTCATAACCGCACCATAGTCGGCATGTTTATCACCGTTTATCATTATCGACAACTGTGGATTTTCACCACGCATCGCAATTGCGCGCTTAACCACATCATCAACATCTAATTTCATTTCGTTCAGGTAATACGCACCATTTGCATCAACACTTATTTGAATTGCATGGTCGTTTCCAGTCAATGCAGAATGACCCGCACTTGGCAAATCAAGGTCGATTCCATTTGTCATCATCGGGGTCGTCACCATAAACACCGCCAACAACACTGTCATAACGTCAATCATTGGCGTCAATTGAATCAATGAATCCGAATCGCGTCTGCGTCTTAATCTGGACATGGCATTATTTCCCACTTAAAGATTCATACAAATCGTCAGATTTCTTGGTGAAAACCTGATACCCAATCGCCGCAGGTATTGCGGCAATAAGTCCCAGTGCAGTTGTACCCAGCGCCGTCGCCAGCCCAGGCGCAATAACACCAATACTGACCGACTGATTCAAACCAATTGCAGCAAAGGAATCCATAACACCCCATACGGTTCCAAACAAACCAATGAACGGTGCAACCCCCGCGACCATTGCCAAGAACCATAAATTTTTATCAAACGGTGCGATTACTTCATCCGCATTTCCATTTGGCTTATTACGCTTTGCTAAACGGAACAGACGTATTTTTTCAATCATAACCGCCCATGATAAAACGCTAAATACAACCAAAACAATTGAAGCAATTGCAGTCACAAAATCGCTGGTAAACAGCGACCACATAGAAAAACTATTCATTTCCATTCCCTCTGTTAAGAATTCAAATGCGCCAATATTGAATCTGGTATACGTTTTGCGCGCATATCAGCACCAATAAAGACCACTGTAATACTCATTATAGCACAAATTACATCGTCATGCACGAATTTTTGTTGCAAATCCATCGACGCCCCACCGACATTTATGATTTCTGTTTCAACCACAACATCGTCAGCCAAGTGCAACGGATGCATATATTTAATAGATAATTCACGAACGACAAAGCCACCTTCGTTCGTATCTGTTTCGATTTCACGCATCATATTCATGCGCGCCCGTTCGGCAATTTCAATATAACGACCATGATAAACAATGCCACCTGCATCGGTGTCGGAATAGGCGATTGAAAACGGAAATTTAAATACTTTCATCATTCTTCATCCTTGGTAAATATGGCGTAATCTATGTTTAACTCTTTGCGCAAACGCGCGGCAACACGTTCACGTATTTCATTATATACACTGCGCAATATTGGTTCGTAGTCAAATGTTGATGCAAATGATTTAGAAAAGAACGCACGCCAATAAAAATTGTTATTAAACGTGCCAATGTATTCCATATCTTTACAGCACAAATGTTGAACACAGGTATCTAGTATGTCCAACAATTTTACTAATTTTGATTCTGGCGATTGACGCAATTCATATTCATTAAATCGGTTCGCAATGTGTTCATCTTGTAATAAATTATTTATTGTTCCAATGGCATGCTGTTCATTTACAGATTTTTGTGCTTTGACTTCATCGGTCTGCATATGCAACGGAATGTCGTGAGCAATCGCTTCGGGCAAATCGTGAAGCGCACACAATTCCATAACCGTTTCCATATTGACCGGTATTTTCAAATATGGTTTTAAGGCAATCGCCATCATTATCATGTTCCAAGAATGTGACGCAACCGTTTGCGCATTGCCGTCAGACATACGCGTCAAACGCGGTTCGCATTCCAAGCGTTCTGATATTTCAAAAAAGTCTGTTAAATGTTTTGCGGCTGTCATTTTTGTAGCCCCAAATGCGCATAACCGCTTTCCGTCACAATGCGGCCGCGCGGGGTACGTTGAATAAAACCAAGTTGCATTAAATACGGTTCAATAACATCTTCAATTGTGTCTGCTGGTTCCGATAATGCCGCTGCCAAATTATCAATTCCAACCGGCCCACCAGCATAATGTTTCACAATAATTTGCATGTATTCACGATCGATTTCATCCAAACCACGTGCGTCAACGTGTAACTGGAAAAGCGCGGTTTTTACCGTATCATCTGTTATCGCAGGCGCATGTGTTGCCGCCGCAAAATCACGTGCACGTTTCAGCAATCTGTTCGCAATACGTGGTGTCCCACGCGAAGATTGCGCCAACATTAATGCTGCACCATCGTCAATATTTGTTCCCAAAATATTCGCACTGCGTTTAATAATTTTTGCCAAATCAGATGGTGAATAAAACGACAAGCGCAAATCAATTCCAAAACGATCACGTAATGGGTTTGATAATAGCCCCGTACGCGTTGTCGCACCGACCAATGTAAATGGTGGCAAATCAATGCGGACACTTTTGGCCGATGGGCCTTCGCCCAGCATGATGTCCAATTTGAAATCTTCCATTGCGGAATAAAGGACTTCTTCTATTGCCGTTGGCAAGCGATGAATTTCATCAATAAACAAAACATCCATCGGTTCCAGCGCTGTCAAAATTGCCGCCAAATCGCCTTGCTTGGTAAGCATAGGTGCCGCAGTCGTGCGGAAATTTGTTCCCAATTCATTTGCAATAATGTGTGCCAATGTGGTTTTACCCAGCCCAGGGGGGCCGTAAAGCAAAACGTGATCCATTGCTTCGCCACGCGATTTTGCACCCGAAATAAACACCGACAGATTCTGTTTCAAACTTTCATGACCAATAAAATCACCAAGCGTTTTGGGGCGAATCGTTGCCGCCATTTCGTCTGGGATTGTTGGATCTAAAAAACGTTCGTTTTGGTTCATTTTATAACAACTTGTCTTCGGCATTTTCACGACCAACATACGCCTTTAAATCATTATACATCTGGCGCAGGTCAGCCGGTTGTGAATATTCTGCATCTGCATTCTTAACACGAATTGTTTCCAGACGAATTTGCGCCTGTTTCTTTAAAATCTGAGTCAAGTGTGTTGAAAATGCCTTGGCGTCTTCGGATTCATTTGCCCCCTGAAGCAACAATCCTCGATTGGGGCGGGGCGACAAGAAACCATAGTCAGATATAGATGAATCTGGCGATACAAGTGCGAACCCAGAAACTTCGGGACGGCGCATCATTGCCTGAAGCACATACCACGCACCAAGGCCATGTCCAGCCAGCCAGATTTTATCGCTGTCTTCGTTTTTATTTTGAATCCAGTCAATAACTGTCGCAATGTCCAACATATTTTCAGATGTTGTCCCAAGAGAACCTTCGGAATCATTTACACCACGATAATTAAAACGAACCACAGAAAAACCAATATCCATAAATGCACGAAACATCGCATAAGACACACGATCATTCATGTGATGCTTTTGCCGCGGATTTCCCGATAACACGACCGCCAATGGCGCGCATGGAGTTTCAGATTTATGATATACGGCATGTAATTTGCCTGCTTCACCAGTAATTATAATATCAACCATTTTCCTTCACCTATAATTCTGTTATGGTATTTATAGAACAAACAACATACAATTTTCAATAAAAATATTTTTGTTTTGACATAATACCCCCGATTGTTTTAAGATTTATCAGAGAGATAAAAGGGTTTGCCATGTCAAAAATGCATTTTTTGGCGGTTTTAACGGCTTTTTGTGCATTAAACGCATATGCCGATGACGCCATTATGTACGAAAATTTTCAAACAATTTACACCGAAACGCCGGTACAATCTTACTATGCGTATCCAGATGACCCGAATTTTATTCCGGAAACTGAATTTATGCAACGCGCAGATAGTTTGAATTACGATCAAAACATTGTTGACACCCGCGAAGCCGAAGCGGCTGCACACCCAGGGGTTATATTCGCAGACCGTCCAATGATTATTTGTCGTAATTTTGGTTGTACAAAGTTAAATGACCGTATTACACGTACATTTTTATTCAACAGTTTGGCAAACATGTTCATGATGAATGCCCATTCACGCGTTTATATCTGTGAAGCAGACCCATTTTCACGCGACTGTTTACAATCTGGTATTTCTTTCCCAGTACGCAGCGGCATCGCCAACGCACTGGTTAAAATACCAAAGGCAACTATTTCCCAAGTAAATGTTTCAACAGGTCTTTCCAAGGCAAGTGTTGGTATGACATATGAATTCTTGGTAAATGGTGTCGCGCGCACATGCGAACCGACTGTTATGGATATCGTTGTTCCAATAAATTCCCAAGCAACGTTGTCAAATCGTGAATTTTCATGCAATATGACAAGCGATGGGCGCAGCAACGTTTCATTGTTGGTCAGCATCGATTATATTGATTTGGACTATGGCATCATGGGTGGTTATTATTCATTGGGTATGCAGGGTCCAACAACTGGTGGTGGTACCGGTTATGCATTATTCAAGACAGAATTCGCAACCAGTGGCATGCAATTCCGCGCGGCCATAAATGACGAAGAAGATATGGCTGGGGCAAACAATGCTATGCGAACAATTCAACCTGGCGAATATGCGGTTGAACCGTTAAGAAAATAACTGTGGCCGTGTGCGTGGCGCAAAACGCAACGTCCGCGCCACTTTATAACACAAGACCATAAGATATGAATAAAACAATTCTTGTTGTTGATGATGACGAAGTTTTAAATCGTGCAATTGCGCGCGGTTTACGCAACGAAGGTTTCAATGTTATTTCCGCACTAAGTGCCGAAGACGCGGCCGAAGTCTTGGCCAGAATTCGCGTTGATGGAATCATACTGGACCGCATGATGCGCGGAATGGACGGTTTAACGTTTTTACAAGATTTGCGCGCTGGTGGCGATATGACCCCTGTGTTAATGCTTACCGCGATGACGGGACCCGAAAATTCAATCGCAGGATTGTCTGGTGGTGCAAATGACTATCTGGGCAAGCCATTTCAATTACGCGAATTAGTATTACGTTTAAACAATATTATAAAAACCAGCAACGCCCAAACGACACCTATGCCACATGGATTAATATTCACAGATAATGAATTTTTCGTTGGCGACAATGCAGAAAACGCATGTATTTTGATGTTGTCTGGCGAAGAAAAGAAATTATTACAGAATTTAACTTCACCCGTTGGCAATATTGCGCCTGCATCACCAATGGTTGCAAAACGCTTGCGCATGAAATTAAATAGTGTATTATCAAATTTAGATATAATAACTGTACGTGGCCAAGGTTATAAAATTTTGGATAAAAACACGCACAACAAATAGGTGAACGACATGAGATTAACGCCCAGAAGTTTTCTTGCTCGTACGATTTTACTTATATTGGTGCCATTGGTTATTTCGTTAACCATTGTGGCAAGCGTATTTTTTGACAATCACTGGGAACGTGTTCATGCAACATTGGCACGCTCACTGGCTGGCGAAATTTCAACAATGATGAAATTTATTGACAGCGGTGACAATGATATCGCGAATGCAATTGCAAATGGCATCGGGGTAAACGTTTCATTTCATGATTCATTAAAACGGCCAAAAGAAGACGACAATCACGCATTGGAAGCGGGACCGTTGTCATCACAATTACGCAGTCGTTTGAACCGTCGTGCAAGTATATACATTGACCGTGGCAAACGTTTGGTGTTTATTGACGTTCCTACAAATGATAACAAAATTGTGACATTTGGAACATCTATGCACCGTATATATTCCACCAGTACCGAAGTGTTTTTAATCTGGCTGGTTGGATCATTACTTATTGTTGGTATATTGGTCACACCGTTTATAATTGCACACACGCGCAGCATTCGTCGCATTGCCAAGGCGGCCAATCGTTTCGGTCGTGGTTTAGACGCCCCAGGTTTTGAACCGTCTGGTTCACGTGAAATTCGTGAAGCAGCCGCTGCAATGATTACGATGAAGGAACGTCTGGACCGTTATAACCGCACACGCACAGATATGCTGAACGCAGTTAGCCATGATTTAAAATCGCCACTGGCCAGAATGCGTATCGCAGTAGAGGCGGGCGATGCAAAACCAGAAGACTTAATACGTGATATTGATCGTATGACAGAAATGGTTAATGGTTATCTGGCATTTGCACGTGGCGAAATGCCAGAAATAGAACAGATTACCGAATTGCCATCCATGCTAATTCGTACTGCACGAGATGCGGCACCAGATAAAAAAATCATCACAAATTTTCCAGATGCACCGGCACAATTCTATGCACGCCCAATGGCATTGGCACGCGCGTTTGCGAACATTATTGAAAATGCAGCACGTTATGCAAAAAAGACTATCAAAATAACCGAAGTTGATACCGAAGAAAACATTGAAATCATTATTGAAGATGATGGTCCCGGTATTCCAGATAACAAAAAAGCCGATGCAATGCGTCCATTTGTACGCTTGGATGACGCACGTGGTCGTGATACCGGTGGTACAGGTCTGGGGTTATCCATTGCGCAAACTGCAATTGAAAACCATGGTGGACAAATATTCTTGGAAAACAGTGATTTGGGTGGTCTGCGCGTACGCGTCGTTTTACCTATGTAATTGGGGTATAAATTATGAATCTTTATAAATACGTATCAGATAAAATAAATGAAAAATTGGGTGCCACAGTAAATCTGGAAACACCACGCAACCGTGAATTTGGTGACTTTTCAACCAATGTTGCAATGGTTATGGCGAAAAGCGCGGGGAAAAACCCACGCGAATTGGCAACCGATTATGTCGCCAAACTGGCTGAATTAGATTTTGTTGCCGACGCATCGGTTGCAGGCCCAGGTTTCATAAACATTAAATTGCGCGATGATTTTATTTGGCAAAACGCATCTGCACCAACACCAATTAAAAACGACAAACCACAAATAATTGATTTAGACTATGGCGCATATAATGTCGCAAAATCATTACATATTGGACATTTGCGCACATCTATTGTCGGCGATACTTTTAATCGTGTTGCGCGTTTTTTGGGACACAAAACTTTTTCATGGAATCATATTGGCGATTGGGGAAAGCCAATGGGGCTGATTATCGCATGGATTGAACGCCTGCATCCAGAATTGCCTTATTTTAGTGATAATTTTGATTCATCAAAGCCTGTAGATTTTGAAATAAATTCAACAGAATTAAATACATATTATCCGGCGGCATCTGCGCTTGCTAAAACGGACCCGGATTTTCAGGCACGCGCCCAAGAAATTAAAGCAAAATTCCAAGATGGACACCCTGGGTACTTTGCGTTATATGAAAAGTTTTTACAAATATCATTACAATCTATGAATAATACTGTTAAACGTTTGAACATATTGCCATTTGATTATGATATGGGCGAACGCAACGCAGCGCAGTATTTAGATGATGTGGAAAAGATTTTACGCGCTAAAAACATGATTTATGAAAGCGATGGTGCCGAAGTTATAAATGTTAAACGCGATACAGACAACGCACCAATGCCACCATATATGTGGCGCGATTCTCGTGGTGCGGATACATATGATTCAACCGATTTAGCTGCGGTATATTGTCGCAAATTAAAAGATAATCCAGACAAGATTATTTATTTTACAGACTTGCGTCAATCGTTGCACTTTGAACAATTATTCCGTGCCGCTGATATGTCTGGCATATATCCGTATGAAAAATTTGAACATATTGGTTATGGCACAATAAACGGATCAGATGGCAAGCCGTTCAAGACACGCGATGGTAATGCGGCTGGATTGGACGATATTCTTGACATGGTGTTTGATGCGGCACGTGCACGCGTCGCAGAATCCGGTAAAAGTCTGGACGATGAAACAATAGGTCAGATAGCATTGGCAGCAGTCAAATTTAATGATTTGTTGCACGACGTGCGCTCTGATTATGCGTTTGATCCATCGGCAATTACCAGTTTCGAGGGTCGCACCGGACCATACATTTTGTACACTGCGGTTCGTTTGAACAGTATCCTGAATAAAGTTCAAAGTTCAAA
>CAMHKP010000003.1 GCA_946185785.1 uncultured Alphaproteobacteria bacterium | reverse complement strand
GTCTTCAATAGATTTACGTATATCACGCATTAAATCTTGATAGAACCATAAATTATGCTGGGTCAGCAACATTGCCCCCAAAATTTCATTACACTTTACCAAGTGATGAATATATGCGCGACTTAATTTGCACGCTGGGCATCCACATTTATCATCAAGTGGTGTTTCATCTGTGCGGAATTTCGCATTTTTCATATTCATTGTGCCGTGTCTGGTAAATGCCTGGGCGGTGCGACCTGCGCGTGTTGGCATAACACAATCAAACATATCAACACCACGTTCAACCGCGCCCAAAATATCCAACGGTGTTCCAACCCCCATCAAATAGCGTGGTTTGTCCGCTGGTAAATGTGGTGTTGTGGTTGCAATCATATTAAACATTGTTTCTTGGGGTTCACCAACCGCCAAACCGCCAATTGCATATCCATCAAAGCCAATTTCAGTCAGCTGTTTTGCAGATTTTTCACGCAAATCTGGATAATCGGCCCCCTGGACAATACCGAATATTCCGTATCCATCGCGATTAACAAACGCATCTTTGCTGCGCTGCGCCCAGCGTGCAACCATATCAACGTTCTTTTCTGCGCGTTCGCGTGTCGTTGGTAAATGCAAACATTCGTCCAACACCATTGTGATATTTGAATCAAGTTGATGCTGAATATGTACAGAATCTTCGGGGCGCAGGAAGTGTTTAACACCGCCATCAATGTGTGATGTAAATTCAACACCCTCTTCTTTCATTTTAACCAAATTAGACAACGACATAACCTGAAAACCGCCAGAATCTGTCAAAATAGGACCATGCCAGCCACCGAATTTGTGCAGTCCGCCCATTTGTTCGACCAAATCGCCCCCTGGGCGCATCATCAAATGATATGTATTACCCAAGATTACTTGCGTCCCAGTATCACGCACCATATCCATCGTCAACGCTTTGACTGTTGCAGCCGTACCAACCGCCATAAATGCCGGTGTTTCAAAATCGCCATGCGCAGTATGCACACGTCCGCGACGCGCATTTCCATCAACCGTAATCAAATCAAATTTCAACGACATTTATGATTCCTTTTTAAACAACAAACAACAATCGCCATACGAAAAGAAACGATATTTTTCCATAATCGCATGTGCATATGCGGTCTTCATTTCATCCAATCCTGCGAACGCAGATACCAACATAAATAGTGTCGATTTTGGCAAATGAAAGTTCGTCAGCAACACATCAACCGCCCCAAATTTATATCCGGGTGTAATAAATATGTCCGTCGTACGACAAATTGGTACAATTCGTTTGTTTTGCTTATCTGCTGGTAATTTACGGTTATCCATTGCCGCGCTTTCCAGCGTCCGCATAGACGTTGTTCCAACCGAAATCACCCGTTTTGCGTTGTTAATTATGTCGGCTTGGGCTGGTGTAATCTGGCACCATTCGCTGTGCATTTTATGTTGCGATAAATCTTCGGTTTTAACAGGCATCCATGTACCCGCACCGACGTGCAAAGTCACCTTGACTATTGTTGCACCACGCGCCTCGATTTCATGCATCAGTTCATCAGTAAAATGCAACCCCGCTGTTGGTGCCGCCATTGACCCCATTGGGTCAGCATATACGGTTTGATAACGTTCGCGATCGCTTAATTCTTCTTCGCGTTTCATATATGGTGGCAACGGCATTTTACCAACAGCATTCAAAACATCAAACACATTGTCACAATGGAAGTTGATTTCAAGACCGCTTTCGTCATTATGCGCAATAATTTCAATTTCGGTGCCATCTTCCATTGTCAATTTATCGCCAACGGCGAATTTATTAAACTTTTTACACAGCCCCCACCATGTTTTTTGATTATCTGTTGCAGTGTGTAATGTTATTTCGTGGACATTACCGTTTTTATCGGTTGCATCAAAACGCGCCGGAATAACGCGCGAATTATTAAATACAACAACATCCCCCGGTTCCAGATAGTCCAAAAAATCACGAATATGTTTATCAGCAATGTTTTTTCCGTCAACAACCAACATACGTGATGCATCGCGGCGTTCCAATGGGTGCGACGCAATTAAATCGGTTGGCAATTCAAAATCAAAGTCAGAAGTGTGCAGCATTTATTTAACGACCCCGAACACACTTTATTCTAAGAATTTTGTTTTTCTGGCTCATTTCAAGATATGTTGCACGTGACATATTATGGTAAGAAATCGTATCACCTTCGGCAACCAAATTAAACGGTCCAACATACGCAGGATCATTAAAGAATAACTTTCTGTCGGTGAAAAACGCATCACTTTCATCATTTGGTTTACGTGCCGTATTATCATCCCCCAGCACGTTCACATACAATGCCTTTTCTTCGGGTAAATCTTGTTTATATGCAACAACACCACGTTCAACGCCACACGATACCGGCATACCCAAGACGGATGCAATTGCAATTTTAGTTAATGTTTCTGTTTTCATTACGGTTAACCCTTATTTAAACTCTAAGCCTTGGTCAGTATAGTTTTCTGCGACATCTTCCCAGTTTGGTTCAACACGCACAAATAAATGCAGGCGCGCATTTACGCCCCATTGGTCTTGGATATCATGACGGGCGGCCGTGCCAATTTGCTTTAATTGCGCCCCACCCCGACCGATTACAATTTTCTTATGTGCTTCGCTTTGCACAACAATCTTTTGGTATATTTCCAAAACCCCATCGTCCGCGGTTTCGACCCGTTCTGTCACAACATTTATGTGGTATGGCAATTCCGCGTGGACATATTTGTAAATCTTTTCACGTGTCAATTCCGCCAAATACAGCAAGTCTGGCACATCAGTTGCGTCCGCTGCATCAAATAAATATGGCGATTCCGGCATAACAGACGCCAATGATGCCAACATTTGCTTAACACCATCATTTTTAAGGGCGGAAATCATAAATATTTCGCGCCAGTCCGCCATTTTCGACAATTCATCAACAATTGGCAATAAATCAAGTTTTGCAACCGCATCAACCTTGTTCAATGCAACAAACAAGTTTTTGTGTTCGCGTACGCGTTCCACCAACTGACGAATTGTGTCGGTTATACCATGTGTTGCATCAACCAACAGCAATATCGCATCCGCGTCCGCTGTTGCATCCATTGCGGCACCAACCATTGCCCGATCCAGTCTACGTTTAGGCTTAAAAACGCCCGGTGTATCAACAAATATCAGTTGTTTTTCACCCACCATTTTGACGGCACGCAGGCGCGTACGTGTTGTTTGCACCTTGTGCGACACGATTGACACCTTGCGCCCCATAATTTGGTTAATCAGGGTGCTTTTGCCCGCGTTAGTTGGACCAATTATCGCAATAAAACCACTGTACGTTTTTGTCATACCACAACCATAGCACACGATTTATGAAAGGCAACAAAAACCTTGAAAAACAGCATAAATATTCTATGCTGAATCACAAATAATAAAAAAGGGATTATACAGATATGAAAAATTCTTTCACTTTTAGTGACAAATGGAATGTACGTTTCATGCAAATGGCACAAATGATTTCAGGATGGTCAAAAGATAACAGCACCAAGGTTGGATGTGTTATCGTCAGCCCAGAAAAAGCAATTTTATCTATGGGATATAACGGTTTTCCGCGCGGTGTTGATGATACACCACAATACAGACAAGAACGCCCAACAAAATATGAATTTGTTGTTCATGCCGAAGAAAACGCATTACTTAACGCAGGCAGAAACGGAACCAGATTAAGTGGCGGTATTTTATACGTCACAATGCCACCATGCACACGTTGTGCGGGTTCTATTATACAATCTGGAATAAAAGAAGTGATTTACTTAGAACCAGCAGAAGAAAAGAAAATTCCAGGTTGGCGTGATAATCTAAAGTATTCTTTTGAAATGTTTGCCGAAGCCGGCGTTAAATACAAAGAGATGTCACAGGCAGTGCTTAAAGGTGCGCTAGAAAATCAGCAATCGCTTAAGAAATAAATAAAACGCCCGTTTGGGCGTTTTATTTATTTTAACTTTTTTGTCCAAACGTTGTCTGGGAAATTTTTCCGCAACATGTCTGCATAACCAGACGCTTGTTCTGGCAAACCAATCGCTGTATAGCATTCGGTTAAACGATACATTGCCTCGGCTGTCATAACGGTTTCTTGGGCATCACTGACAATTGATTGAAAACGCGTAATCGCAGATGGCCAATTTTGCACTGCCATATCATTACGCGCAGCATACATAACCTTGCCCGCAATATAATTCTTTAAAATTATAATTTTATTTTTTGCGTTTTTGGCATATTCACTGGATGGGAAACGTTCGACCAACTGTTGAAATTGCGCCAGCGCATATGCAGATTCCCCAGGTTCACGACGAACATCACTGACCTGACGATAATGGCACATTCCGCGCAAGTACAACACATATGGCACGTCTGCATGACCGGGGTGAAAACGCATGAACCGGTCGGTCGTCATTAATGCACCTGCGAAATCATCGTCCATATAATACGAATAAGCCGCCATAATCAGCGCATCAGCCGCCCACGGGCTGGTTGGATATTGCGTTTCAGCGGTGATAAATTTTGCCGCTGCTGCATCATAATGTTCTTTATTAAATTCAGTATACGCTTCGTCATATATATCTGGCAACGATTGTTCCGCAATAATTTTATTTTTTGATGCACAACCAGCCAGCATTATAACCGCACAAATTGCAAAAACTAATTTTTTCATATCAAATTATTCCTGTCTTGATTTTATATCTTGAACGTTAGTATAATAAAACTTATGAGACTAGGCAAACATATTTTCGGGGTTGGTGCCATGACTGGCATCAGTCGTATATTTGGATTCTTGCGCGACATGCTTATCGCGCGCGTTTTGGGCGCTGGACGGCTGTCTGACATATTCTTGGCTGCATTCCGGTTGCCGAATTTATTCCGCGATTTACTGGGCGAAGGTGCATTATCTGCGATATTTATTCCAATGTACACCGATTCAAAAAAGGACGAAAAATTCGCCAAGAATGTGTTTTCTTGGTTGATGATGGTGTTGTTGGGGTTGACTATATTATTTGAAATATTTATGCCGTTGGTAATTTGGGGATTGGCACCTGGCTTTGCCGAAGAACCTGGGAAAATGCAATTAACTGTCACAATTTCCCGCATAATGTTCTTTTATGTTATCTTTATTTGTGGTGCGGCATTTTTATCTGCGGTATTAAACGCTTTTTCAAGATTTTTGCTGGCGGCATTTATGCCAGTTTTGCTGAACATCATGTTGATTGGTGCATTATTGTTCGCAATGTACACAAACGCAGGTGCAAACACACTGTTTATCATGGCGGCAACGGTATTACTGTCTGGGGTATTACAGTTTGCAATTTTATGGATGCGCGTGCGACGTAAACATTTTGGATTGCGCCTTATTATACCAAAATGGACCCCACAAATTCGCAGTATGTTTGGCCGTTTCAGCGTCAGCATCGTTGGCAGCGGGTTTTATCAAATAACGATTATATTAGGCACTATGGTTGCCAGCTGGCAATCGGGTGCGGTTTCATGGTTATACTACGCTGATCGCATTGTGCAATTGCCGTTTGCCATGATTGGTTTGGCAGTTGGAACGGTGCTTATATCATCCATATCAAATGCATTGGCGGAAAATAATCTGCGTAGTGTTCATATTCAACAAAATTCATCTATGCGTCGTTCAATGATGTTGATTTTGCCTTGTGTGGCTGGCTTGTTCATATTGGCGGAACCGATTATTAAATACTTGTTCCAGCACGGTGCATGGACAGCAGAATCAACACATGCGGTGGCGGTTGCAATTATGATTCAGGTTTTTGTTTTACCAGCCATGCTTATCAGCCAGATTTATAGCAAGACTTTATATGCAACCCAAGATGTTAAAACCCCTGTGCGTACCAGTATGATTTCATTGGGCGCGGCATCAGTATTATATTTATCCCTGTTCCCGTTTGTTGGGTATTTGGCGATACCAATTGGTGTGGTGGCAAGTGGTTATTTGAAAAATTACCTTTTGGGACGCGCATGCCGCACACGTGGTTTATGGAAAACAGATAACCGCACATTCCACGCAATTACACTGTTTGCGTTTTTGGCGGCCATTCTGGGCATTGGACTAAGTTTTGTACCAATTACATCTATTTGGATGCTTGGGTTCGCAATTTGTGGATATGCGATTATATACCTGCCAATCGCATATATTATTGACCGAAAAATAAAGTAATAAAATAAAGTTGAAAGTGGACTTTTTATATGATAAAATAAATTCATATGAATGTAAGGAGTCCAATCATGAAAAAACTAGTTTCATTGGCTGCATTGGCCGCAATAATGGCCGGATGCACAACGGCGCAAAACAATAACGCCACATACGGTACAGACGGTTTCGGTGAAGAAACATTGGTCGCTGAAAGCACCGAATTGAATACTGCTTATTTGATGGCAGCTGCACCGAAATACTATATCGGCAACGCATACAAGGTTGAAGATGTACAATACATCCCTGTCGAAGATTTAGCATACAATCAAACCGGCATTGCAGGAATTGTCCCAGCGGAATTAAATGGCACCAAAACCAGCAACGGCGAAATATTTGACGCATCACAGATGTTGGCGACAAGTAAGACTTTGCCATTGCCAACAATTGCACGTGTGACTAATTTGGATAACGGCCAATCGGTTGTCGTTCGTGTAAACAATCGTGGTCCATTTGTAAATACACGTATTATGGATTTGTCACCAGCTGCGGCTGCACGCATTGGTATGAACGGCACGTCCAAGGTTCAAATTCAGGTTTTGGCTGATGAATCAATTGCTGTGAAAAACGCAACAATTGGTGAAACGCCAAAGGCTGTCGTTGCAGAACCAGCACCACAGGCAGTAGAAGCAAAACCAGCGGCACAACCAGCACCTGTTGCAACAACTGGCGATTACAGTGTCCAAGTTGCCGCGTTCTATGCAGAAGACAGCGCAAACACATTAGCGGCACGTATGCGTGCATATGGTGATGCAACCGTTGTTCACGAAGGTGATATGTACAAGGTTCGTATCGAAAACCTTGACGCATCCAAGGCACGCGGTGTAATTGACGCATTGCGTAGCAGCGAAGGTATGGCCCCAGGCTTGTTGAAAAACGGCCGTTGGGTAAATGCTGACAGCATTTAATCAAAACTTACATTCAAATAAAACGCCTCGGTCGAGGCGTTTTTTATTGCCGTCAAAAATATATGTTGTATCATCGTGTTATGAAACAATTATCGGACGAAGATATTTTACAAATGGTTGGCGTGGAATATACGCCTGATAATGATGCAACAAAACGTGCGGTCCGTGGTGAACTGAAATTATCAACCCGTATACCTAAACCCAAATCCCCAACACCAGAACACATCGTCCTTGATTTACATAACAAAACCGTTGAAGAAGCGTGGTGTGATATCATGTCGGTTGCAACATCTGGCGCACGCAGCGCAAATATTATCACTGGCGCCAGTGGTGTATTGCATGAACTTTTTCCACAATGGGCGCGTGAAAGCATTTTATCACCATATATTATCGATTTTCACCCGATAAACAACGGTTCATTTGCTGTACGATTCCATCATAAAAAGTAATGACATTATCTGCGAATTATTCCATAATGGCAACATCGGGGGTTTGATATGCCAAAAGTAAAAACGGTTTATGACCACATTCGCCAAAACAATATAAAAACAGCGTTTCTTGTTTTGCTGTTTCCGCTGATTTTTGTTGCATTGGTGTTTTTGTTCACTTGGTGTGTTGTCCCAATAAATGAAGCGATTGAAACGACAATACGTGTTGCGATTCCAACATTTATTGGATGTTTAGTCTGGATGGGAATTTCATGGGCATTTGGGGACACAATGATGTTATCTGCCGTACACGCACATGAAATTCATGACACGGACACACAATATCGCGATGTGTTTCATGCCGTTGAAAATGTTGCGATTGCGGCCGGTCTGCCATGTCCACGCGTATATATAATTGACGATGATTCATTAAATGCCTTTGCCACAGGACGCAGCCCACGCGATGCATCGGTCGCATTGACACGCGGAATCATCAAGAAATTGGACCGACTAGAATTAGAAGGTGTGATTGCACACGAATGTGCGCATATTGGCAATCGTGATATTCGCCTTGATATGCTTATCATTACTGGAATTGGTGTCACAGTATTTGCCGCTGACCTTATATACCGTATGGCATTATATGGTGGTGGTTCACGCGATGACAACGATAATAAATCTGGGGCAGTATTGATGATGGTATGGTTGGCATTTACTGTATTTAATACAATTGTGACCCCATTGTTGCAATTGGCGATATCACGCAGTCGCGAATATGCCGCCGATGCAACTGGTGCACACATTACACGCAACCCGATGGGATTGGCAAACGCGTTGCGTAAAATAAGTGGAAAAAGCGAAAGCAAAAAACTTGGCAATATGCATTCGTTGGCAATCGCATGCATTGCCGAACCATGTGCACGCGGATTTATGGATGATATATTTTCAACCCACCCCGCAACCGAAAAGCGTATTGCCCGTTTGGAATCTATGGCATAAAAAATACTATAAATAAAAAAATCATTAGATTTTTCTTGCAATCGGGATATTTTGATATAAAATGTATCACCGTTGCGCCCATGGCTCAATTGGATAGAGCATTTGACTACGGATCAAAAGGTTGAGGGTTCGAATCCTTCTGGGCGCGCCAGAAATTCAAAACCACCCGTTTGGGTGGTTTTTTATTGCGAAAAATCCGCCTCTTGAAATACAAATTATTTATACTATAATAGTAAATGTGGGTGGTGATATGACGCCATTAAAAAATCCCACAGAACTTCACAAAAAAACTTCATCAAACTTTTCGGTTACCACGCGTGGCACCAGATGTGTCGTGTCGTTGGTTTCCGGAATACAAACTAAAAAGGAAACAAACATGAATACAATTCAACGCGCCGTTTTATTTGCGGCAAAAAAACATGCGTCTCAACTGCGCAAGGGAACAAAAACACCATACATTGTGCATCCGTTGGGGGTTATGGAATCGTTAATGTTCGCAGATGCGTCTGAAAACGCCATTGTTGCGGGAATATTGCACGACACAATCGAAGACACCAATACCACATATGCTGAATTGGTTAATAATTTTGGCGCACGCGTTGCAGACATTGTTGTCGGTGCATCAGAATCAGACAAATCACAACCATGGCAGATACGTAAGGAACATACTATTGCAGCACTGCGTAAATGTAATGATATGGACGTGCTGGCGGTGGTATTTGCGGACAAACTTAATAACATTTCTTCCATTTACCGCGATTGGCAACACATTGGTGATGATGTATGGAAACGGTTTAACCGTGGCTGTGATTCACAAATGTGGTATTATGGCGAAATATGTAAAATAGCACGCGAACGACATGAAAGTGTTAGCGAACCTGCCCGCACTATGATGCGTGAATATTGGTATGAATATGATTCATTTGTTCATGCGATGGAACGTTGGGCGCGCTTAAACGGTTGTGGCGATGATCGCGAATACACCCCCGAAGAAGAAGCATATTTCAGCATTATGGCAATTGAACATGCCGCAGAAATACGCAAAGAATGCCCAACATTGCCCCTGACCCCGTTGGAAGAATATATGAAATATTCCAAACAATTGGGGGACGAAAAGACGAGTGATACAGACGCAAATAAAATCGCAATTAAAATGCAACAATTAAAGGCAAAATTTACTGAACACGATTGGGACACGCTGATATATTCGTCCCCTGTTTTCATGCGCGCAATGATAAACGCACAAAAGAAAAAACACTTGGCACAAAAATAACCCTTTCTTTTCGTATTGCCACATTATACAATTCCACATTATGTGGCGGGCAATATTCATTTTGTTATTCACATTGATGGGTTGTGTCAATAATACACAGCACGATAACATGGTGACTGTTAAACCAGATGACGATAAACTATATTCTGTGGCAACAATTCAAAAGATTACAGATAAAAACGCCCCAGTCCATGTTTATATCGAAGGTGACGGACGCGCATTTAATGCCCGTGGGCGCGCGACAAGCAACCCAACACCACACGCAACATTTATGCGCGATATGGCGGCAAATGATAAATCATCAAACGTTGTATATATCGCACGACCATGCCAATTTATTATGGACGAAAAATGCACAAAAACAGATTGGACCGATGGTCGCTTTTCAAAAGCAATGGTTGATTCAATCGCATCGGCAATAAAAACAATCGCAAAAAATCGTCCTGTTATACTGATTGGATATTCTGGTGGCGCGATGATTTCTGGTTTGGTTATACAAAATTACCCAGACATTAACACAAAACAATGGATAACTATTGCTGGCGTACTGAACCACAGCGATTGGACAAAACATTTTGGCGACACCCCGCTTAAACATTCGTTAAACCTGAACACATTGCCGCGTATTTCACAGGTGCATTATATCGCAGAAAATGATAAAACGGTACCAAATGAACTGTCGCGAAAATGGATTGGCAATAACGAATTACACGTTATTCAAAATGCCGCCCATGATACAATACCGATTATAAATCTTGAATTTATACGCTGAATACCAGCACACGAATTTTACCACCCAAATCTTTATCAGCACGAATAAATTTCCAACCGTTTGATGTGAATATTGAACGAACCGCACGCGACATTCCCGCCCCTATTTCCAAATACAAACGACCATCAGTATTTAACCACGAATGCGCATAACGCGCAATTTGTTCGTATGCCGCCAGTCCGTTATGTTTTGCGTACAATGCGATTTCTGGGTCAAATTTTGCACCCATATTTACACGTTTATCACCACGCGCAATATATGGTGGATTTGAAACAATAACATCAAATTGTTCGCCATGTAAATTAGCATGCTTAAAAGTCCCATGAATTGCGGAAAATTGGCTGCACAATTCCATATTACATGCATTTTTGCGTGCAACACGCAAAGCACGACATGATTTATCAACCCCAATTGCGGTGGCCCCAAGAATGTTCATTATAATCGAAATTGCAATGCACCCAGTACCAGTTCCCAAATCTAACACATGTAAATCTTTTTTCTTTTTCCAATCACGCAGAACCGATTCCACCAATGTTTCGGTATCTGGTCGCGGATCAAGCGTATATTTATTCGTATAAAAAGGAATCCCATAGAACCACTTTTCATGGATAATCTTGGCCACAGGCACCCCATGGCGCAACGCACGTGCCGCGCGCCAAACCGCGAACCGAGACATAGTTCCATAATGTTCCGTTATTATTCGCGCGGCATGCACCCCACCGGCACGACTTAAAATCGCGAACGCTTGATTTATTTCCATAAAACTATTATAATTGAGCCTATGAAAAAAGTAAAACAGATTCTTAATCCAACGTTTTTATCCCAATTGGTGATGTCGCTGGCAATAATATTAACATTTGTGGCAATCGCGGTTGTTGCAACCCATCGCAGCGGTCGTATCACACAGGTCTATGAACCAAACGAATGCAAAACGGTGGTTGTCGTTGCGTCGGGCGACACGCTTGGTAAATTGTTGGTCGATCAGGGCTTGAATAACAGCGATGTGAACACAATTGCCAACATCTTAAAGAAAGACGCTGGTATATCAACATTGCGCGCAAACAGTGATAAAATTGAATTTGTTCGCGCAGATACCAATTCCCCTGTTTCAAAAATCGTTGTTATTCCATCTCCATGGAAACAGGTTGAATTGACATGTGCTGAAAACGGTGGTTGGAATTGTAATACGGTTGAAGTTCAACGTGATACGCGTGCCGTATATAAATCTGGCGAAATCAAAAACGGTGACAGTTTTTATCTGGCTGGGGTTCGTGCTGGAATTCCTGCGGGTATTTTAATTGATGTATATGATTTATTGGCTTTTGAAATGGACTTTGAACGCGATGTTCGTGCAGGTCAGCATTTTTCGGTTCTTTACGAAGAAAACTTTTCCAATGGTGAAAAGATTGATAATGGACACGTTTTGGCGGTTCAATTCGAAGCATTACGCGGAAATGTTAAAATGTACCGCTTTAAGAAAAGCGATGGTACAACGGGGTACTATGATGAAAACGGCAATGGTGCAATAAAATCATTAAAACGCACACCAATAAATAATGCCAAGGTG
>CAMHKP010000002.1 GCA_946185785.1 uncultured Alphaproteobacteria bacterium | reverse complement strand
AAACACCGGCAAATGCCGGTGTTTTTTTTTACATTTTTATTTTTATGCGGCGGCGGTGAATACTTTTTGAACGTCATCGTTGTCGTTCAACGCATCAACCAACTTTTCCACCTTGGCATAGGCTTCGTCATCTAAATCCATTGGCATGTTTGGAATCCATGTCAATTCTGCATTTTCTGGTTCGCCCAATTTATCCGCCAATGCTTTTTGCACCGTCATAAAATCGTCTGGCTTGGTTGTGATAATGAAACCTTCTTCACTGGTTTCCAGATTATCCGCGCCAGTGTCCATAACGATTTCCATCATTTCATCTTCGGTTTTGCCGATGGATGCTGGATACATAATTTGACCAGCGCGTGTGAACATAAACACAACCGAACCTTCTTCGCCCATGTTGCCACCGTTTTTGGCAAAGATATTGCGAACCTCTGGTACTGTTCTGCGTGGGTTGTCCGTCAACGCCTCTACAATAAACGGAACAGCACCCGGGCCATATCCTTCATAGCGCACCGCAACATAGTTTTCGGTATTGCTGCCCGATGCCTTGTCAATTGCACGTTTAATATTATCGTTCGGCATAGAATTCTTGCGCGCCTGTAAAATCGCCAAGCGAAGACGCGGATTGTTATCTGGGTTTGGATCGCCCAACTTTGCCGACATTGTTATTTCACGCGCCAGTTTTGTAAACAAACCGCTGCGTGCTGCATCAACCAGCCCTTTCTTGTGCTGAATGTTGTGCCATTTACTGTGCCCACTCATATTTGACCTTTTGATTATTTTAGATTAAAATTACAGCAAAAGGATAACAAATGATTGGAAAATTGCAAGGTATTGTTGATTATATTGGTGATGGGTTCGTAATTTTGTTGGTACACGACGTCGGGTACAAGGTCTATACCCCAGAAATGCTCACACCTAAATCGACTGTGGCACTGTGGATTGAAACCGTTGTACGTGAAGATTCCATAAGATTATTCGGTTTTTCCACGATTGCCGGTCAAAACCTGTTTAACCAATTGACGACCGTTTCTGGTGTGGGGCCCAAGGTCGCACTGGCAATCATGGGCACGATAAAGACCGATACACTGATGTCTGCAATCGCAACGGGTGATGCAAAAACAATTGCCACCGCCCCAGGTGTTGGCAAGAAAGTTGCCGAAAAAATCATTGTTGAATTGAAAAATAAAATTGGTGGTGGTTCTTTTGACTTTGGCGGTGGCGACATTGCATCCAGCGGTGCATTACCAGACTTGCTGGCGGCATTGGAAGCACTGGGTTATCGCAGATTGGATATTATTGATATGGCACAAAAATTGGTTGCTGAAAACCCAGGCGCAGATGTCGCAACATTGGTTCCAATCGCATTGAAACAAATAAGTGGAAACAAGTAAGATGAATAACGACACGATATTTGCTCTTAGCTCTGGACATGGAAAATCGGGGGTTGCGGTTATTCGCATATCGGGCGAAAACCTGTCTGATTTTGCAGAACGCATCGTTGGCAAATTTGGCATCACACCACGACATGCATATTTTGTGAACCTGACTGACAATGCGAATGAACCTATTGACCAATGCATTGTCACATATTTTGCTGCGCCCCACTCTTTTACTGGCGAAGATGTTATTGAAATTGCATCGCATGGCGCACCCGCGGTTATTGAAAAAATATTTGAATTTTTATCTGCAAACAACATGCGCATGGCGACCCCTGGTGAATTTTCAAGACGTGCGTTTTATAACAATAAAATGGACTTGGCGGATATTGATGGACTGGCGGCACTGCTGGATGCACAAACCGATGTTCAGCGTAAATCTGCATTATCATCTATGATGGGCCGCGACAGTAAAATATATGACGCGTGGCGTCGTGATATGATTGAAATTGCCGCATACAGTGCCGCGATATTGGACTATGATGCGGACGATTTACCACAAAACATTGGTAAAACAATTAAAACAAAAATCAAAAAATTATACGGTGAAATAGATAAATCATTATCGCGCTATGCCGCGGCGCGCGCGGTGCGTGGTGGTTTTAATATCGCACTGGTTGGCGATGCAAATGTTGGTAAATCATCATTGTTTAATGCAATATTGGGATCGAACCGCGCAATTGTATCAAGTATACCCGGAACAACACGTGATGTTGTGTCCGCCACACTTGATATAGATGGATATCTGGTGAACCTGTCTGACACCGCGGGCTTGCGCAAAAACACGCGCAACAAAATTGAAAAGATTGGTATTGAACGCACAAATGCTGAAATTCAAAATGCCGACATGGTAATTCATGTATACGCCGAAAAAGCAGACAAATCTAAAACCACAGATAATGAAGTCGTTGTCATAAACAAATCAGATTTAGTAAAAACAAAACGTAATAAAAACGCGATTTATGTTTCCGCAAAAACGGGCGACGGGGTGAACGATTTGTTAAAAGTTATTCGTAAAAAATTACACAAACTGACGGACGGCGCAGAAAATATGCTGGTTATCAACGCACGCACAAAAACATTGTTGGAAAGCGCACGCGATGAATTAAAATCGGCAACAAATATTCGTGGCGAAAACTTTGATTTAATAGCCGAACATGTTCGCGCGGCGGCGGACGCAATTGGTAAAATTCTTGGGACAATTACCGCAGCCGACGTTATGGACGCCACATTTTCACAACTGTGTTTGGGAAAATAAAAAGCATAAAAACACCGGCAAATGCCGGTGTTTTTATTTTTCTTTTAATCACTTCCATCGTTTTCTAATACCGACATTGCGACCAATTCATCTTCTGTTGTAGCATCTTCTGTGTCAGATTCTGGCTTATCTAAATTGTATGAACTTTTTATTTTCTTTTTTTGTGTATCGGGTGCTTTTTCGGGTTTTGTTTCATAACCATAAAACCTTTTTATCCACGATATGACATGTTCTACAACACCAATGCATTTATTTCGTTTTTTCATTATGAATTATTCTTCTACTTCAATACTATCAATATGTTTGCTTAACTGGTGCCAGTTTTACCGGCTTATAATTTTGCAACACAACCGCATCATTTGTATCTTCGGGTACAACAGATACAA
Organism: uncultured Alphaproteobacteria bacterium; assembly: GCA_946185785.1. Taxonomy (GTDB): domain Bacteria; phylum Pseudomonadota; class Alphaproteobacteria; order Rs-D84; family Rs-D84; genus Enterousia. The sequence continues at coordinate 10,711 of CAMHKP010000002.1, read as the reverse complement.
TATCAACCAATTGCGCGTTTGTTTGTGCAGTCATATTTGCACCATATGTTTTTGATTTGTATTTTGAACGTATACGTTCTGGCAACGTAATGTAATTCATTGGGTTCACACCACGTGTTTGTAATTGCATTTCACCAATTGGTGATATACGACGTTGTTCAATATTATACAATGGTGTCATAAAATCTGTTGCCGCTTCTTTAACAACCTTGATTTCCCCAGAACCATCCAATTGCATAATACGCATCGCGCGTTCACTGTCGCCATTTGGACGCAGGCGTACAATACCGTCAACACCGGCATAACCCGATGGATCTAACAAATATGCCGCATGTGATTTACCAGAATACAACATTCCAATCGCCATATTTGTCGCATCGTACCCAATTGACCCCAGACGTGTCGGTTTTGCACCTGCAACATGTTCATATTTTGTAATGAATCCTTCGTTCATATCTGGCAATGCCGCGTATTTTGCACCCGACAAAGTTAAATCAGATGCGATATCTGCACCGTCCCACATTGCTGTTCCATAAAACCGTGCATCGCGCGCGCCCACACCAAAATAGCGCATAAACGATGCCAATGATTTTGTATCTTCGCCAGTTCCCAAGAATAACACCGCATCATATGGCAATGTACCAATCACATCATTCTTGGATAAATTATCCAATTGACGTATAACCGATGAACGTTCAATAGAAGTTAATGCTTCGGTGGTTAAAACATCTGATAAAATTTCACGCGCGCGTGTATGTGCCGCGGTGCGCGCAACGTTCATCGAAGCCTTTTCTGTTGCTGATTTAATAGAATCCGCATTACGTTCCGTATAGAAAAATGCACCAGACAACTGTATGTTGTACATTTCTGCCGCGGTGCTAGCCGCGCCAGCCAACAAATGTCCAGATTCTGTATCAGGCGCAATCACAATAAAATTGTGAACCTTGTCATTTTGCATTTCACGAACAATAGCCTCAACACTATTTGTCGGCATCAGCGCCATTGTCATAATACCATCACCAACCGCCGTTGCATCCGATGTGAACGACAATACCGGCAAAGACGATGATTTCATATCACGGACAAGGCGCGCATCATTTGCAAACAACGGGCCAACAATAACTTCTGGATCAGAATCCAATGCATCACTAACCGCTGCCCGACCCAAGGCAGAATCAAAGAACGAAACATTCAAATTGTCTGCGCCTGTTTCTAAAACCGCCATTTCAACAGATGTACGAATCGCACGCCCAGATGCCGCCGCATCACCAGTCATTGGCAACAAAACCGCCATGCGATGATTTTCGCCATCTTCATATGTGCCGTACTGCATCGCTGCCGGCGTTGTTGTCGCACCGGTATCATCAACCGACCAACGGCCACGTGGCCCAGCACACCCCGCCAATATCGCACAAACCGCTAAAATCTTAAAAATAGTTTTTATATACATTGAAAAATCCATTTAATTCTGTATTATTCTAATGTAAAGGGATTCAAAATGCAATATGGACTTTATATTGTTGGTACACCAATTGGAAATCTAGGCGATTTTTCACCCCGCGCGATTGAAGTTTTGCGTGGTGTTGATTTAATTGCTGCCGAAGATACGCGCGTATTTGGTAAATTGGCATCACACTTTGATATAAAAACAAAACGTATATCACACCATGAACATAACGAACGTGATGTTATTCCAGATTTAATTGAAAAATTACGCAGCGGTTTATCCATTGCCGTTGTGACCGATGCTGGCATGCCATGTATAAGCGACCCAGGATTTCGATTAGTTCGTGCAGCACGCGCTGAAAACATCCCAGTATTTGTTGTACCGGGACCTGTGGCGGCCATTTCTGCATTGGTATTATCTGGGTTTCCAACCGACAGATTTACATTTTGTGGATTTTATGATCCAAAAAAATTACATGACGACAACCGCATTCGTCATACAATAATTTATTATGAAAGCCCAAATCGCATAATGGATACCATTCGTGATTTTGCACGCGTTATGCCCGAACGACAAATTGCAATTGTTCGCGAAATAACCAAGGTTCATGAACAAGCAATCATCGGTTATCCCGCAGACCTTGTTAATATTGACCCACCGCGTGGTGAAATTGTAATTGTTGTTGCGCCTGCGCCTGAACACAAAATGTCAGATAATGAAATTAGTGAAATTGTTAATGATATTGTTTCATCATCTACAAAATCTGCGGCGGCCAACCTTGCTGCGCGTGCCGGCATATCTAAAAAGGAAGCATATAAACGCATGCTGAACAAAGGGGGCAACGATGATTAAATTTGTCGGTTCTTTTGACACCGTAAAATCATTACCCAAAACACAATTCGCAGAATTCGCTTTCGTTGGGCGCAGTAATGTTGGTAAATCATCACTTATCAACGCGATTGTTGGTGAAAAAGTTGCACGTACATCAAACACCCCTGGGCGCACCCAATCGTTAAACCTGTTCAATGTTGATGACCGTATAATGATTGTTGATTTGCCTGGCTATGGTTATGCACGTGTATCACGTGACGATGCAATCCGTTGGGTTGAAAGACTGGAAGAATATTTAATCACGCGTCGTCAGTTGAAACGCCTGTTCATTTTAATAGATTCGCGTATCGGCCCACGCGACAGTGATCTAGATTTAATGGAATTCTGTGATACAAACGCAATTAGTTATCAAATTGTGTACACAAAAAAAGACAAACGCACACGCGAAGAAAACCAATTAAAAATAGAACACATACATCATGGCGCAATGATTCCAGAAATTTTGGAAACATCTGCTGAAAAGAAAACAGGCATTGAATCGTTAAGGAAAATTATTGGCATCAAATAAAAACATTTTTTTCCCAACAAATCCAGCACATACACTTGATGCGCTGTGGCATATTATGGAAACATCAAATGTTTCTTTGTGCGATATGCTGATTTTTTTGCCAAGTCGTCGTGCAATACGCGCAACTGAAAAAATGCTGGCTGAAAAATTTGGTGGCGCGGTAATATTACCCGAATTGGTCGCACTTGGCGAAGGGGTTGAATCAGCAGAAGACGAAGAAGAATATACCGACACAATATCAAATACAGAACGTATCGTTATTCTTGCTAAATTATTATCCGCAGACAAACACATAAAAAACATTTCAACCGCCCTGCCCATCGCACGCGATTTGGTTCGCATGACTGATTACCTTGAAAACGAAGGTATCGACATTTCACAAATAGAATGGTCCAATATTATTGGCGAACAATACGCAACACACTTTCATGACAAGGCGAAAATTTTACAAATTTTATCAAATAATATACCTGCAATTACACGCAACCGACCAACAACAACAGAAAAAAGAAACGCTGATATTCGTGCATGGATTTCGCAAATTGAAAAATATAAATTGGTTATCGTTTGTGGATCAACCGCAAGTGTCCCTGCAACCGCTGATTTAATGGTGGCGGTGGCAAACCACACAAACGGACGCATAATTTTGTCTGGTAAAATTGCGGGACGTGTAAGTGATTTTGAATTACCAACAAATCCGTATCACAGTGAATATAAATTTTTATCCCGCATTGGTTGTAATGTTGATGACATTATTCCAATAGATGTCGGCGATTCTGCAACTATTGATTTTATGAATTTTGCATTTGGTAATAACCCAGAAAAACCAAAAAATGTGACGGCTGTTTCACACTGTCATTTAATTGAATGTGAACGCGAAAGCGTTGAGGCCATCGCAGTGGCTGAAATTGCAAAGCGCGCAATTTCACACAAAAAATCTGTTTTGATTATAACACCAGATGCCGCTGGGAATCAGCGTATTGCGGGTGCACTTGCCGCGCAAAATATTGTTGCTGATTTTTCTGGGGGCACACCGGCAACAATGCATGTTGTTGGACGCGCAATATTAAATATGTTTGATGATTGGATTGAAAAAAATTCAAATAAATTTGATGAACTTTATCATGATGCAGACAACGATTTATTTGAAACAATTTTGCGCATTGTTGAATTGGGCGAATACAATTGGATGCCACAATTTAATCCAACAGATGAAAATACTATTTCTATATGGACGGCAATTCGTGAAATGTCCAACGCATTAAAAACGAACGGTATTATATTAACCCTAAATGACGCACGCGCATTTATTGCCGACACATTATCATCTGTTGTTATTCGTGGTAATACAACCGAAGACCCACAGGTATGCGTTCTGGGGACCATTGAATCACGTATGCAAACCGCTGATGTTATTATTTTAACCGGACTTAACGAAAATATGTTTCCAGCACGCGGTTATGAAAATGCATGGTTGCCACGTGCTGTCTCAGAAAAAATTGGGTTGCCATCACCAGACCACAAGGTATCACTGATGTCGTTAGACTTTATGAATCTGTCTTGTGGGGCGGAAGTATATTGGTTGCGCAGCAAAATTTCCGGTGGTGTTCAAACAACAGAATCACGGTTTATATCGCGCGTTGCGGCACGCGGTGGAAAATATGATGCGTCAGCCCAGCAAGAAATTCTGTCCACTATATATGAACGCGACAATGTTGATGCACGACCATTAAATTATAATGCACCAACACCCCCAGCAGACTGGTCTGATATTTATGTGACCGAACTTGAATTACTTATTCATAATCCATATGCGTTCTATGTACGGCATATATTGCGCTTAAAACAGATTGATGATTATTGGGTCGGGCCAGATGCACGCGCATTTGGAAATTTGGTACACGACGTAATTGAACACGCGAAAACTGGCGACACCCCTGAAATGCTTGTTGCACGTATGGACGATGCCGCTAAAAAGATACCAGCATTAAGCGGTGTTTTATTCCGTTTTTGGCATAAACGATTTACAGAAATCGCACCGTTTATCACAGATGAATTAAATACACATCCGGACGCATATGCCGAAATTCCTGGTTCTGTAAAAATCGCGGGACGTACAATTCGCGCACGTGCCGACAGAATAACAGACGGAATTGTTATGGACATTAAAACCGGTGCCGCGCCCAGCAAATCACAACTTTTAGACGGCACAATGCCACAATTACCATTAGAAGCATTTATGTTGCAATCGGGCGGATTTAAAATTCCAACCAGCGCACATAGCAAAACACCAATTATGATGTTTTTACAATTACGCAACAATAATGTTGTACGCATTGAATATGATGCCGAAACAACGGCTGATATGATTCGCGCTGCAACAGATAAAACAACAGAACAGATAAATATATTTAGTGTCGGTCGCGCACCATATGAAAACCGTCCAAACAGCGATCAAAAATATCGCGCATATGACGATTTAGCACGTGCATGGGACGATGTATAATATTCTTATTTTAATTTAATCATCAAACCACAATGATCTGTGGGTTTTTCAGCCAAACGCGGTTCCATATCTATTTCACACGCACTAATCATTTTATCTGCAACACGATTACACAAGAAATAGTCCAAACGCAATCCTTGGCCATTACCAACCGTATCACGTCCGCGATAACCATACCAAGTGTACCCTATTTCATCGCCGTGTAATTTGCGCCATGCGTCCACCCAGCCAGAATCAAGCCATGATTGCATTATTGCGCGCGCTTGTGGTGCAGCAATTGCGATACCTTCGTAATTCTTTGGGTTCCACACATCGCGGTCTGTTAACGCAACATTAAAATCGCCACCGATAATAACCGGTTCTTCACTATCTAAATATCCAGAAATATAATCAGTAAACGCGGTCATCCATTCCAATTTATATGGAAACTTTGGTGAATCAACCGTATCACCATTTGGCATATATACATTTATTATACGCACACGTCCATCAACGACACATTCTATAAACCGCGCATTAACATCTGCATATGTCGGCATACCACGCGTCACATCTTCGATGGAAAAACGTGAAAATACAGCCACACCATTATAGCTTTTTTGCCCAAAAACCTTGATATTATAGCCATATTCATCAAACAGATTATGTGGAAATGCCGCATCTTCGGCTTTTAGTTCCTGGACCATAATGACGTCATATTCTGCCCCCCGCAGAATATCTATAAAACTTTGCGCATGTGCCCGTATAGAGTTTATATTTATCGTTAAAATTTTCATATTTGAATTCCGTATTGTTATGTACTATAATACCCCCAACAGAATACATAAAACAAGGATTTTATATTATGAATATGTACAAGTTTTTAGAAAATGCTGCGACACAGTTCCCAAACAATTTGTTTTTGGTACGCGAAAACGTCACATTTTCTGGCTTTATTGATTTGGTCAAGGCGCGTGCTGCGTCCTTGCACAAGGCTGGTGTTAAACCTGGTGATGTTGTTGGTGTTTTATCACATAACATTCCTGAATTTCCAATAACATTATTTGCCGTATGGTATTTGGGTGGTCGTGTGTTGATGTTGGATACAAACCTGACACCTTTTGAATATGACAATATGACAAAAATAACAGACTGCCACTTGGTTTGTGCCGAAGAATCGTTCTTTTACAAAACAAAAAACTTTGAATTTTATAATATTACCAAGAAAGACGGCAAACCAAATCCAGATTTGGAAGCGGCACCTGTGGAATCATTGGAAATCGCGACATTGTCGTTCACATCTGGTTCAACCGGCACGCCAAAGGTTGTACCGTTAACACACTTTAATTTGATTGAATGTGCGCATTCATTAAAAGATATGAGCGATTATATTGAACCTGGTTATTATTTATATGGGTTCTTGCCAATGTATCACATATTTGGGTTTGCGGTTGAAATATTGGCAACAATTGAATATGGGTGCGGTGTCGTTTTACAACCAAGCATAAATCCAAAATTGCTTATGGCGGACTTTGCGGAATTCCGTCCACAAGTTATACCGGCGGTTCCACGTTTGTTTGAACTTATTCGCAACCGAATTATTGATCAATTAAAGGCGCGTCACTTGTGGTTATTCGCATCTTTCGTTTTGAAATATGGCAAGACATTGGAAAAATTGGGATTGGGATTCTTGGTACGGAAAATCCAAGACCCAGTGCGTAACATATTTGGCGGTCGTGTAACATTGTTAGTTGCTGGCGGTGCTGCTACCAAGCCAGAGGTTGAAACTTTCTATGAACGTCTTGGCATGCCATTTATTCAGGGTTATGGTATGACAGAAACCGTTGGACCAATCTGTATTTCTAAGCGTACCAAGAAACGCGTTCCGTTTGCATTTGGTGCACCAACAACAAATAACGAAGTTGAAATCCGCAACAAAGATGCCGATGGCATTGGTGTTCTGTGGGTTCGTGGTCATCAGGTATTCGGTGGATACATGAACAACGATGAAGTCAACAGCCAAGTATTTGATGAAAAGGGTTTCTTTAATACTGGCGATTTGGTGTCTATGGATAAAAACGGTGAATTACATTTTGCCGGCCGTAAAAAACAGGTCATCGTTTTGGATTCTGGTAAAAATGTTTATCCAGATGAATTGGAAGCATTGTTTATGAAAATCCCAGGCGTTAAAAACGTTGCAGTGTTCGAACACAAACTGGATGATAAAACCGTTGCATATGCTGTATTCAGTGTCGAAGAGGGTATGACAATGGAAAAATTAGCCGTGGCTGTTGCTAATGCTAACAAGAAAGTTGCATCTTATAAATGGGTCACACACTTTGCAATGACAACGGACGATTTACCAACAACCAGCACACAAAAGGTTAAACATCACGTTGTGCGTCAAAACCTGATTGACGGTAAATACCCGATTAAAAAGGAATAAAAAAAAACACCGGCAAATGCCGGTGTTTTTTTATCGTCTTATTCAATCACAAAACTGCGCGGATAATAATCGCTGTAAAAACGACCATCAGTTGCAACAAATTTTAGAACACAGTAATTTGGATCGGTAACGCCGCCTGGATAATATTCTGTATCGCCATCACGCCAAATCATTTCTTTAGATTTTGCATCAGTCAATACATCTATTGTGCCACGCAACATAACCCCAATAAACTTTTCAGGATCACAAAAATAAACACATGCTTTTGGGTTGGCTTTATAATGTGCCACACGCAGCGAAAAAGTATTAGTAGTAAAATAGAACACCTTTATTCCTTCACGTACACGCGGTGCCAGCATAGCCTTGGTACAAGGGAAACCATCGGCATCAACAGACGATATAAATGCGATTGGTAATGTGTCCGCCATTTTAGCAACAAGTTCTTTGACCCCCGCCAATGCAGGACTTTCCGTTGCACCATCATCGGCAATCATAATTTCTTTGCGCCAACGTTTCAAATGCGGAAAATACATTTTCATTTGGCCGATATATTCTTCTTTTGTTATTGGGTGTTCCAGATTCTTATTAACTTCGTTAACAAACCCCGCACAATGCTCTATCATTTCTTCCATTGTACATTTCTGTAAAAATTCACCATCTTTATAACAGTAAATACAATAGTCCGGATTTTTCGTACCGTCTGCATTTGTACCATACACCCTTTCATCATCCATTGGCATCGCACAACTTTGACATATTTTCGTCATAAAACCCCCTTTGTTTTCACCTATAATGTTATTGCAAAAACGCGTCAAATTCAATACGATTATATTGCATAGAACAAAAGGAGCCCCAAAATGAAAAAACTACTTTATATAATCATCGCAATCGTCGCCATCGTTGGTGTATTGGCAATTTTACGTCCAACAAAATCACACGCATCGGGCGATAAAGTACTGGTTGCATATTTTAGCGCAACTGGCAACACACGTGGTGTAGCAGAACGCCTTGCAAACGCAACTGGTGCTGATTTATTTGAAATTGTTCCAGAAAGCCTTTACACCGCTGACGACCTTGACTGGCGCAATGACAAAAGCCGTTCTTCTGTTGAAATGGGTGATAAAAATTCCCGTCCAGAAATTGCCAGCACGATTGAAAACATTGACCAATACAAAATTGTATTTTTGGGGTTCCCAATCTGGTGGGGACGCGAACCATCGGTTGTAGACACGTTTTTAAGTGCCTATGATTTTTCTGGCAAAACGATTATTCCATTTGCCACATCAGGCAGCACCCCAACCACCGAACAGGCGGACGAAAACATTCGCACAATTGTACCGAATGCAGACGTCTTGACCGGCAAACGTTTCCCCAGCGATGTATCCGCCGAAGAATTAAAAACATGGGCTGGCGAATGGTTATAAATCACTTGTTGCGCTAAAACGCACATTTGAATATAATCATAGTGTGTTAAACCAACACAAAGGAGAAAAACATGCTTACACTTATATTTATTATTTTGAAATTGACGAAAACAGTCAAATGGTCTTGGTGGTGGATATTGTTAACATTGGCATTAGATGGTGGCGTATTCGGCCGCTTATTCTAAAGCAAAAAGAACAAAAACACCGGCAAACGCCGGTGTTTTTTATGTCTATAATCACAGTTATTGACATTTTTCTTGCCAATTCAAATAGCTTAGTCTAAACTAGTTTTGAATTTCAATGGATTATTGGAATTCGGGGACTTAGAAACTCCTCCTATATAACTCCGGTGCGAAAGCATCGTAAAATATTATTGTGCGTTTCGCACCGTTTTCCCGACAGTCTGGTCGGGAAGCCGTTGGTTATAAAAAAGGCACAACCAAAGACCAACGGGGTCATTTGAGTTATATGACGTTTCTAACTTCCCGACCACCAGTTTATCCGGTGGTTTTCTTTTTCTCCAATTGAGATTCGCAACACCAACATGGGTGGATGCGCATGTCATACCCAAAGCACGCGGGATCGGGAATCTGTTTTTCGATTGTTTGAACGTCCACCCACATAAATATAAAAAGAGATTATTATGCGCCACACGCCACGCGTTTCAGTTTTAACACCGATTTACAATACGAACCCACAACACTTACGGGAATGCATTGAATCTATATTGTCCCAAACGTACACAGATTTTGAATTTTTAATTTTGAACGACAGCCCAGACAATAAAGACATTGAAAAAATTGTTCTGGAATATGCCACCCAAGACAAGCGCGTAAAGTATTCCAAAAATGATAAAAACATGGGCATTACACCAAGTCGCAATAAATTACTGCACATGGCGCGCGGGGAATATATCGCGATATTTGACCATGATGATATTTCTGTACCAGAACGCTTGGCACGTGAAGTTGAATTTCTGGACACCCACCCGCACATTGGGGTGGTATCTGGATGGTTGCAGTTTTTTGGGGAAAGCTATGATTTGTTAAAAAACCCCGAAGACGACTTAAAAATCCGAACATTCTTGACACAAACATGCAGCTTGGCACACACCGCCGCAATGATACGTAAATCAATATTGATTGATAATGGTATTGACTATGAAGAGTTTTACAGTCCTGCTGAAGATTATCGTCTTTGGGCACGGTTAATGGATGTCACACATTTTTATAATATACAGGATGTTTTGGTTAAATATCGTTGGAATAATAGCAATACATCAATAAAACACGCTTACGCAATGTGGTTACACGGCGAACAGATTGCTCTTGATATTCGCAACAAATTTCCAGCATACTGGATTTTATTTAACAAACAATCTGATGCTAATCGAACATTATTCCGCCTGCGCTTGTTTGGTGTAATACCACTATTAAAAATCAAAAACAACTGGGTGTTGCTGTTTGAATTCATACCTGTTTTTAAACAAAGGTGGAAATAATGCCAAGTG
>CAMHKP010000001.1 GCA_946185785.1 uncultured Alphaproteobacteria bacterium | reverse complement strand
ATAGCTTGAGAAAGTTTACCAAGTGCAATGTAGCCATCAGGAATAAGTACAAATGTTTTCAATCCTGCTTTAGCACCATATGCCGCAGCAGATGCTGAAGTGTTACCAGTTGATGCACAAATAATTGCACCAGAAAATGGTGATCAAAATGCAATAAACTATTACATTGGACAGTTTTTCTTTAACAATGGCGGTGATTATAAATCATATTTTTCCAAGATTAGTAAAGACAGCCCATTTTATTTGTTTGCAACGCTTCGTGATTGTGAAACAAGTGGTGATATGAACAAATTGCGGCGCGTGTTGCGTGCGCATCCATTGTTTGTGCCGGCAATAAATAAATTGGTTGCGTATTATATTGCAAATGGTGACAAAAGTGCTGCTTTGCGTATTTTGCGTCGTGCAATGAATAATGATGATTTGTCGGATACGTCACATGCGTTTTTATTAAAGAGCAGGGCGCAAGTTTATTTTGCGTTTGATGATTTGGATAATGCGCAATCTGATTTACATGCGGCTGCAGACATTTTGACATTGGACCCAGAGATATTATCACTTCAGGCGAAAATATGGGCAATTCAAAATCGTGAATTAGAAACAGCGTATGAATACGCAATAAGTCTGGTTAAACGCAATCCATCTGATGTCTTTGCATGGGATGTGTTGGGTCGTGTTGTTGCGTCACGCGAAGGGGACGATGCGGCACTGGAACTTGTTGAACGTGTTGGTGAAATTGCAAAAGAATGTTCGTCATTGTTTGAAAACTTGGGTGATTTGTATGCTCGCAGTGGTAATGATAAAAAAGCGCGCGATGCATATATGCGGGCGATTGATTTATCAAGTGATGGATTGGTTGTTGTCCCGAAAATTCAAAGAAAGATAAGGAAACTAAAATGAATGTTGGAATAATTGGTGCTGGCGCGTGGGGAACTGCGCTGGGGGTGGTTGCTGCACGTGGTGGCAGTGATGTAGTTTTATGGTCATATGACGGTTTGTATAAAGAATTTGATGGTGTTGAAATGCCGTCTAATTTACGTGTGACAAAAGACATGGCTGAAATGGGACAAATGGACGCATGGTTGATTGTGACACCGGCGGCATTTTTCCGCGAAACAATGAAAAAAGCGCGCGAATTTTACGCGGGCCAACCAATAATTATTTGTACCAAGGGTGCTGAACCAGAATCATGTGCATTTGTGTCGGAAATGTTGAAAGATGCGGTGCCAGAATGTGAAGATTTTGGTGTGTTGTCTGGACCGCAATTTGCCGCCGAAGTGGCACGCGGTGTTCCAACCGGTTCAACATTGGCGGCAATGCCACGTTCACGTGTGGCGGGTCACGAAATTTTGAACCAATTATACCTTAGCGACAGCGATGATATTGTCGGTACCGAATATTGTGGTATCGGTAAAAATGCTGTTGCACTTATATGCGGATATAACTTTGTTGCGGCATCGGGCGAAAACGAACGCGCAATGATATTTACGCGTGCATGGAACGAAATTGTGGCAATGGGTAAAAAGCTGGGCGCGCGTGCAGAAACATTTCTTGATTTGTGCGGAATAGGGGACTTGTTTTTATCGGCAACATCACCAACCAGTCGTAATTTTGCCGGTGGCATGGCGATTGCACGTGGCGAAGACGTTGTCGGCACGGTCGAAGGGATATCGGCATTACGCGGTCTAATTTCGCGTGGTCAGCGCATCGGTGTTGAAACACCAGTATTAAAAGAGATGTGCGAAAAAATGGGATTGTAAAAAACGCCCCACGGGGCGTTTTTTTAAAGTTCAAAGTTCAGAGTTCAAAGTTCAGAGTGCAGCGATTATTCCAGAATATTGTCTTCCTACATGCGTGACTTTCTTGTGTACCTGCCCCCTTGTGGGGCGGGATAGATTTTCACAACATTTTTAATGTTGATGAAAATCTTGGGTGGGGGTAAAATTATGTTATGACAAATCACCCGACAAACATTATTCGTGCAAAAAATCTGCGTAAAAATATGTCTGATACGGAACGCAAATTCTGGTATCAAATAAACAATAATAAATTGGGTGTAAAGTTTCGTCGTCAACAACCGTTTGGGTCATATTGTGTTGATTTTGTCTGCCATGAATTGAAATTAGTAATAGAACTTGATGGCGACCAACACGCAGAAAATATTGAATATGATAACAAAAGAACAAGGTTTATAGAATCACAAGGGTATAAAGTTATTCGTATTGCAAACAGCGAACTTACTAAAAACGGTATGAAAACAGTGGTTGATACATTACGTATGTGCATAAATGAACATCTAGATTTTAATGAATTTTTCGTGTCGCGGTGGTAATACCCCCACCCAAGATTTACTAACTCGCGGGCTCGTAAGTAAATTTGTCCCGCCCCACAAGGGGGCAGGTGTGTGACTCGCATGCACAGGAATGACAGGTTTTTCTTTGTGTTCCCAAAATTTATAACGATTTCTTTTTCCACTTGTTTTGAATGTTGCAATTATGATAAAATACACATGTCAACAGGTGTTCTGTTGATGGGGTGTAACGACCCGAATCCAACGCGTCGGAATATGTTCAAATGGCGCAGATGCGCCTTTTTTCGTATGACGACGATAAGTGCTCCTGACAAATGGTCAGGAGGGCCTGCCGAATATATTGAATAGGCGGGCACAATTCGTTGGATTGTCGTTAACCTCCTGACCGTCAAATTGTTTGGCGGTTTTCTTTATAACCAACCACGGGGGGACACAAAATGACAATAAAAATAACACCGGCGATAATGATTGGTTTGGCGTTAATAGCCATTGCACCAAATGCACGCGCCGAAATCGCATCGAAAGCATATGTTGATGATAGGGATAAAATTCTTCTTTTCGGGACAACGGATCCACAAATTCTTGATGAAGAAGGATATTCAAGTATGGCGGAAAACGGAGATGTTGTTGGAGCGATTCAAAGTTGGGTATATGATCAGGGGTATTATGATGGTGACTCTCTTTCGTGGGAGCTTGATGATGCAATAAATAAGAACCAAGGGGTTAATGATGCAATTCTTGTCACGGATAATACCGGAAATGTTAAATTGGCAACCGGTGGTTATATAAACAATGCCAAGGTTGCATCAAATGCCGCAATCGAAATGGGTAAGATTGCATTTCCAACACCACCCGCAATTTGTGAAACCAGTGGTTGTATGTTGATGTATTATGGTGGTAGATATGTGTGGGAAACAGTCACGCGCGATAACAATGAAACTATATCAACAACCGGCAGTGTTAGTGCCACAGCAACCACAGGGATAACAACCGGTAACAGTAATGTTAAACCTGTAGAGTGTGCTTTTGATGAGGGAGATTGGGATTCTTCAACAAGACAGTGTGGTGAGTAAAAAACCACCGCCCGTACGCTTTCTCTGTCGCAACAGCGAGACGCATTCAGGCGGTGGTTTTTTTATTGGTTTTTCTTTTTCCTGAATTCGTCTAATGATACAACGCGTTTGTCGTCGGGGACGGTGCCGGGTTTTTCATCCAATGGTAATTCCATATCGTTATCTGCAGCCGATGGCGCAGATTTATGATGAAACGACAACATGAAATCTGTTGATGGATCCTTGAATTCAACCAGTGCAGAAAACGGCACACGAATAAAGAACGGACGGCCATCAAATGTTAATTGCACACCGAATTCACGATCAGAAACATTCAAATTGTTATATGAATATTGCAACACAATTGTCATAACATCTGGGTATCGCATACGCAGAAAGTCCGGTAAAACAACCCCCGGATCACGCGTTTTAAATGTGATAAAGAAATGTGTTCCGTCCCCCAGACCGTTTATCTGGGCATAAACCAATGCATCTTTGACAACCGATTTTAATGCGTTATCTAATAATTCCTGATAATTTATTTTTGCCATGATTATTCCTGTTCACCTATCAGTATATTATTTATTTCGCCATCCCTGCAAGCAACAAATACAGCATTTGGTACATCGTTGAAATTATCGGCATCTATGCCGGTTGCCCAAATCTGGGCATCTGTTTCGCCAAGTTCTGTAAATAATTTTTTGCGTGCATTGGTGTCTAGATGTGCAACCGCTTCGTCCAGTAAAATAATCGGTTTGCGATTTGTGCGCGCGTGTAATAATTTTGCGTGCGCCAGTATCAGTTCCAACAACATTGTTTTTTGTTGACCTGTACTGGTTAAATGTGCCGGCAAATTAAGTTGCTTGTTAAATACACCAAAATCAGATTTATGTACACCATCAACCGTCATTTTATCTGCGATAATTTCGCGCGTGTTGCCCAGATATTCACGATATGTGCGTTCTATATCACCATGACTGTGTCCGTCTATTAACATTTGTTCCAACATGCCCGATACAGACACCGCGGCATTTTGTAAAAAGTAATTTATTTCGCCAGCATATTGAATTCGTGCCGCGGCAATTGTTGTTGCAACAGATGCAATTTGATCATCCAGCACATCAACCCAACGCATATCACGCCCCGATTTTAACGCAATTGCACGTTCGGATAATAATTTCGTAAATCGCGCCACACGACCAGAATGATTTGCATCAAAACTGGCAACCAAACGGTCAAAAAACGCACGTCTGTCAGATGCAGAATCAACAAAAAGACGATCTTCGCGTGGGGTTATCCAAACCATTGGCAATTGTGCCGACAAATCAACCAATGTTGCGGCATCGCCATCGATGCGCCCATGACGGTTTGTATCACCAGGATTAAATACCACAGACAATTCGGTGTCGTCATCGGTTGTTGCAAAAATTGAAAAACCGCCACCACCATTAAAACGCGCGACATCGGTCATTTGTGCACCGCGCATTCCGCGGTCACCAGACAAAATAGACAGTGCTTCAAGAATTGCTGTTTTTCCAGCACCATTTGGACCAACAATAATTACATTGGAACGGTTGTGCGTCTTTATTCTGCACATTGTATGATTGCGAAAATCAGTGAGTACAAGTGTTTCAATCATAACAGTGAAATCTGGAGGCCAGGGTCGGAATCGAACCGGCATACAAGGATTTGCAGTCCTCTGCATAACCACTCTGCCACCTGGCCGTTTATTGCCTTTGAATCCTAGACAAAAAATATTTGTAATTCAACATAAAAATTGCTATGTTTACTTGCATACGGGGATTTAGAGAGAGTTTTATGAAAAAACTGCTGATTTTGTGCGCTTTTTTACCATTTGCTGCATATGCGGCTGATGATTGTGCCGAATTAAAACAGGTTCCAGATACGGTTTTAACACTGCAAAAGGTCATAGATTTGGGACTTTGTCGTAATCCACAAACGGCAGCGTCGCATGCCGCGCTGCGTGCACAGCGATTTAATAAAAACGCGGCTTATTCATCTTATTTGCCATCGCTTCGGGCAGAGGCTGGCGCCAACAAAGGTTATGAAAAAGAACATTGGAATGATTGGTCGTACAGTGCGTCGTTGTCTGCATCGTATTTGTTATTTGATTTTGGACGTCGTTCATCTGATATGGCGGAAACATTGGCGGCATATCGGGCGGCTGGATTTGATTACAGTGAAACTGTTCAAAATTTTGTATATGGCCTTGTTGGGGCATACTATGAATTGCTGAATGCGGATGCGGACGTGAAAAGTGCTATATCGGCACAAACTGTGGCAAAGACTGCACATGATACGGCAAAAAAGAAATATTCGGCTGGATCGGTCGCAAAAGCGGATGTGTTAAAGGCAGAAACAACACTGGCAAGTCGTGATTTGGATTTGGAACGCGCAAAAAATAATCGTGAAATTGCCAAGGGTAAATTACTTACGAAATTATCTTTCCCAGCAGACCAAGAAATTACAATTGCTGATATGGAATCGTCTATTGGCAGCGATGCAGAAATGAAAAGCATCGAAGAATTAATTGAGATTGCAAAAAAACAGCGCCCAGATTTATTGCGTGCCACAGCAAATAAAGATGCAGCATGGCATAAACGCAATTCGGCATTTTTGAAAAATTTACCATCAATAAACTTGTCGGGCAGGCTAGGTTGGGGTGGAAATGAAATTGGCGATGTGTTTGCGCCTGATTCCCAAAGAACATCTGGAAGTATTGGTGTTAGTGTATCTATGCCGTTGTTTGCGGGTTTCGCAAATATGTATGGTGTGCGTTCAGCAACGGCCAGCTATGAACGCGCCAAGGAACAAGAACGCAACACGTCAAACGAAGCTATGATGGATGTGTTCACCGCGTATCAAAATTATAAAACAGCGCAAACCGTATTAAAACAAACAGATACATTGTTAAAGTCGGCAACTGAATCTGAAAAGGTGACCAGCGGTATGTACAAGGTGGGCCGTGCAACTATGCTTGATTGGCAAACGTCACAATCAGAATTGTTGGCGGCACAAAAACAAAACAATGCAGCAAAATATGATTTGTATATCAAACGTGCGGCGGTTGCGCTGGCAATTGGCGATATCAAGGCTGAATTAGAAAAATAGGGGAATAAATAATGGCAAAAACCACACAGATTACTAGTACACCAAAACGGCGTTCTTTTGTGCGACGTATGTTTTCGTGGATATGGCGTAAAAAATGGTGGATTGTTTTAATTGCCATTGTTGCTTTTGTTGTGCCAATGTTTTTTGGTGGTGCGAAAAAGGCGACAAAAAGTGAATATGCAACCGTTGAAATTGTTCGTGGTGATATGCGCCAGATTGTAAGTGCGACTGGTGAAATTCAGCCTGTGAATACAGTAAATGTTGGATCACAGGTTTCTGGCACAATCGATAATATTTATGTTGATTTTAATTCGCGTGTAAAAAAAGGCGACATATTGTTGACAATTGAACCATCTGTTTTAGATGCCCAGGTTCGTGAAGCCGAGGCTACTTTCAGCAGTTCAAAATCAAAACGCAATTACGCAAAAAGCGAATATGAACGCAACAAGATTTTGTATAACGAAGGCTATATTTCGCGCGCAGAAATGGAACAATCGCAAACAACATATGAACAGGCTGAACAAGATGTTGTTCGTACAGAATCGCAATATGAACGCGCAAAAACAAATCGTGGGTATGCAACAATTTCTTCACCGGTTGATGGTACTGTTATTTCGCGCAAGGTTGATGTTGGACAAACCGTTGCGGCATCATTCCAAACGCCAGACTTGTTCGAAATTGCCGAAGATTTATCCAAAATGCAAATAGAAACATCTGTATCCGAAGCAGATATCGGTATGGTCCGCGAAGGGCAACGCGTCACATTTACCGTTGATGCGTATCCAAACAAAACATTCGAAGGGCGCGTACATCAAATCCGCCTGTCGCCAACAACGACATCAAATGTTGTGGTTTATACGGTTGTGATTGCAGTTGATAATGCCGATTTGTCGCTGATGCCGGGAATGACCGCATTTGTGACAATTATTGTTGATGAACGTTTCAATGCGTTCAAAGTGCAAAATTCTGCATTTTTGATTCGTAATTTTGACAGCCTTGGCATTGAAACAAACGGTGCAACACCATCTACACACTTGGCAATAATGCGCAACGGCAAAATAATATTTGTTGAATACAGCAAAGGTTTGGTTGGCGCCACCGAAACAGAAATTGTGTCCGATGGAATTCAAGAAGGCGATAAAATAGTTGTTGGTAAAATGGGCGCAACTGGGGCAAAGGCGAATACCGGTATGAATAATCGTCGTAGTGGCATGGGCGGACGTCCACCAATGTAAAATTTTGATATGAAAAAAACAGAAAATGTTATTTGTATGAAAAAAATCTGTAAAAGCTTCCCGTTGGAAGTTGGCGGTGAACAACAGGTTTTGTTTGATATAAATATTTCTGTGAATACCGGTGAATTTGTTGCGATTATGGGGCCATCGGGGTCTGGCAAATCGACATGTATGAATATTATTGGTGCGCTGGATTCTGCAACATCGGGTGTTTATGAATTATATGGTCGTGATATTACGACAATGAATGCCGATGAATTGGCGCGTGTAAGAAATGAATTTATCGGGTTTGTTTTTCAAAACTTTAATTTGCTGCCAAAGCGTAATATTCTGGACAATGTAATGTTGCCGTTAATGTATCGCGGATTGCCGATGGATGAACGTATTCGTCGTGCGCGCGAAATGTTAAAACTGGTTGGATTGGAAAAATTTGAATCTTATTTGCCAACGCAATTGTCGGGTGGTATGAAGCAACGCGTTGCAATTGCGCGTGCGCTGGCTGGTGATCCAAAAATTATTCTTGCAGACGAACCAACCGGTGCGCTGGATTCAAAAATGGGAAATGAAATATTAAGGTTCTTTAACAAATTAAATAAAGATTTGGGCATAACAATCATAATGATTACCCACGAATTTGATATCGCCAGTTATGCTAATCGTATAATTCATATCTATGATGGTCATATCGCATATGATGGACCGGTGCCTAAAAGTGAATCTGTATTAACCAAGTCGGAACAACGGGTGCATAAAAAATGACATTTAACGACATCTTGAAAGAATCCTGGTTGTCTATCAGCGGGAATAAGGTTCGCTCGTTCCTGACGGTGTTGGGTATTGTTATTGGGGTTATGGCGGTTGTTATTATGGTTGCGGTTGGTGAAACGGTTGAAAAACAAATTACAGATCAGTTTTCATCGCTGGGGACAAACACAATTATAATTCGTGCCGGCATGGCGCAAAGTGCCGGTGTGCGTACTGGTAATCGTCAAACATTGACGCTGGACGATGCAGAATATTTATCACAATTGCCAGATGTCGCAGCGGTAAGTCCGGTGCAAAACAGCGCAACCCAAGCGGTATATGGAAATAAAAACCAATCAACATCACTGATTGGCGTGTATCCAGGCTACACAACCGTTCAAAATATTGAAATAGAACAGGGGACATTTTTCAATTATTCTGCGGTGCGTAATGCATCAACATATGCGGTTATTGGTCCAGAATTAGCCGAAGAATTGGGTATGCCAAAGAATCCAATTGGACAAACAATTCGTGTTCAAAATACACCGCTGACGGTTATTGGTGTGACCAAGGCCAAGGGGGATTCCGCCATGGGTTCCCAAGACGATATGATTATAATTCCAATTACAACGCTTAAAAAACGTATCCAAGGAAGCCGTTTTCCAAATTCTGTTTCGATGATAAGTTTGAAATTATATCAAGATGCCGATAACAATCTGGTGATTGACCAGATAACATCGCTGTTGCGCGAACGTCATAAATTAAAAGACGGGGTTGAAGACGATTTTCAAATTATGGATATGAAACAGGTTATGGAAACAATGACAACGGTGACGGGGTATATGAAATTGCTGCTTATTGCGATTGCAGCGGTGTCATTATTGGTTGGTGCAATTGGAATTATGAACATGATGTTGGTGTCGGTTGCCGAACGCACACGTGAAATTGGTATTCGTAAAGCCATTGGTGCGCGCGAAAAACAGATTATTATTCAATTTTTATCTGAATCTATTTTGATATCGTTTATTGGTTCAATGGCGGGGCTGATTATCGGTGTTGGCCTGTCCCAGGGGGTTGGTCGTTTTGTTTTGGGGTATAATGTCCCATTTTCAGCATGGCCGGTTGTTTTGTCGGTGACGGTTGCGATTGTTGTGGGATTGGCATCTGGTGTTGTGCCGGCACTAAAGGCGGCAAAACTGAACCCAATTGACAGTTTAAGATATGAATAAAAAATACCGGCAAATGCCGGTGTTTTTTTTACTTTAACTTTTTTACTTTAACTTTTTACCGGTTAAACCATCAAATTTTTCTTTGCCAATACTAATAACACCATTTTCATATTTTGGTGATTTTTGCTTTTCAATTTTTGCCGACCAATATGCTGCACCGTCATTGTCACGCAGGGCATAGAGTTTATTGTCCACGCCAACCACGAAAATCGCGTCACCTGCAATAATAAATGGTTTTGCCGTACCAATTTCAACACACCATTTTTTCATGCCTGATGTGGCATTTATTTTACAAAATGCTTCGCCCAAGCCACCAGCATAAACATAGTCGCCCTTGATAACAATTGGTGCAACAATATCTAAAACCGATGCGCCACCAGTCATATTGCTGGGACGATAAATATCTGCCATCCAGATAATTTGACGGTTTGTCCCATTTACCTTGACCAATTCACCAGTGGTTAATCCGGCATAGACGAATTTACCACTGCACACAGGTGTCGCATCGTTTTTAACCGAATTGTTTGTTGGAAAACCGGCAAATATCTTGCGTTCGCCATGCCAAATCGTATTAGACGAATCTTGACGATATGGACAATCGGTTGTTGGCATTTCATAAGCGGTATCTGGCAATGCTGCAATTTGTGAATTTGCCGATGTAATACTTGATGTATCAAATATAGATGTGCGTACGCCCGGTAAAATCGGGTCGTGCTTGTCACATGCGGCAAGCGCACATAACGCAATCATACAGCAAAAAATCGCATTCTTACGCATATTTTTATCTTAACATTTGTGCGGTTCCAGAAATAGATGCCGGTGCATTATCATCGTTGATAATTTTATCCAGCCATTTATTTGCAGCGTCCCGATTATCTTCGGATAAATATTTTTGTGCGATTGTTAACATGGCTGTATAATAAAACGGTGATGATTTTGTGTTTAAGCCAGATAAGTATTTTTCAACTTCTTTACCGGTCATTTCATCGCCACGGATGCCAATTACATGCAGACGCGCCAAATCACGAAAATCACGTGTGTCACCATCGTTTGCAAGCTTTTCTAATTTAGCGGTATCGCCAGACAACAAATATGCCTGAAACAATGCCAAATCAGCGGTTGCGCCCGATGTGTTTTCACCAATTGCCGCCAAGGCCGCCGCATCAACATTTTCAACGGCTGTTTCGTAATTTACCGCACGGGCAATTTGACGCGCATGATATGAACGAATGCCAATTTGAACACCCGTCACAACAATCATAATCGCAATAGCCACCGCCAACATTTGACGATAATATTTCTTGATAAATGCGGTTGTTTTATCGTTATTAACCTCTTCCCAGACTTCGCGATACAATGCGTCCTGGGCATAGTCTTCACGTGTCTTTTTTGGTTTTGGTTTCAAATCTTTATTTCTTTCTAAAATGCTGGCCATAGAATTTTCTCCTGTCGTTAAATGGTGCCCTTGATAAATCTTATTTTATTGCTATACTATAAAAGTTATGAAAAAGCAAATCAAGAACGCTTTGGTGCCAAGTCAAAACACGAGTATCGTGGCTGCGCGTGGTGTTAGTGACGAAAATGGTTTGGCGCAATATATTCAAACTATTCAAAAAATCCCAGTTTTAACCGCCGAAGAAGAATATGAATACGCAAACCAATGGGTAAAAAATCATGATAATATGGCGGCTGAAAAACTGGTGGCAAGCCATTTGCGCCTTGTGGTGTCGGTCGCATATGATTTCAAGAATTATGGCGTGCCAATGGGCGATTTGATTGCCAGCGGTAATATGGGGCTGATGCAGGCGTTGCAAAAATTTGATCCCGAAAAGGGTTTCCGTTTTTCAACATACGCAATGTTCTGGATCAAGGCGGAAATTTACGAAACGATTTTGGATAATTGGTCTATTGTGAAAATTGGAACATCTGCGAATCAAAAACGTGTATTTTTCAATTTGGCGCGTGCAAAACGTGCGCTGGGTATTATGGACAATAATATGTCTGATGACCAAACAAAACAGGTTGCTGAATACTTGGATGTGCCAGAAACAGATGTTAAACGTATGGCAACGCGAATTGGTGCGCGTGATGTATCGCTTAATGCGCCAATGCATGGGGAAGAGGGCGCAACCGATGTTTTGTCTAATATGGCTGATTCACGCGAAAATATTGCCGATACGGTTGAAAAAATGGAAATGCGCAGACTTGGGTATGATTTATTAAAAAAGCACTTGGCGACATTACCAGAACGTGATCGTGAAATCTTGGTCGCGCGCAGACTTACCGAGCCAGCATTAACATTAGAAGCATTGGCACAAAAATATGGCGTTTCACGTGAACGTGTTCGTCAAATCGAAGAACGCGCATTTAATAAACTGCGTGATGCAATTCTAAAAGAAACCCAGGGGTAATCCTATGCGAACAAGTTTTATTGCCATATTGTCTTTTTTTGTCGCATCAGCGGCCAGCGCAGCACCAATTGAATATAAAGATGATAATTTTACAGCACGTGTATCTGGATACGGCAACATTGGTATGATTGAGCCAGATTTTGCATTACAAAATTCTAGATTTTTGGGTGATTGGTCGCTGCGTGGACAAATGACATATGATGCAAATGAAACATACAGACTTGGTATGGTTTATTCGTTAAATCAGCAAACAATTGATGATGGTGATTATATAAACGATTTGTTTGCATTGTGGCAGGTTCGTGATTTTGGACGAATCGAAATTGGTTTGACTGATTCGGTTGCAGAAAAGTTGGGTTTGGGATTACCAGATGTTGGTGGTTTGCGCATGAATGATAATCCACTTATATTCAAAGAAATCGAACCAGAACATGCGATTATTTCGGATACGACACTTGATACAGGCGATGGGTCGCCACGTATAAATGTTGTGTCTTCTTCGCACAATGGTGTTCAATATGGATTATCAGCGGCGGCGTTTGGTGATGAATATAATTTTGCATTGGATGGTGGAATAAAAATTCGCAGACCAGATGGAAAAACAAAAACAGCATATTCTTTTGGGGCATCATTCATGTCACGTCCAGATGATTTTAAACAATCACCGTTTTCACCACGTGTATCTGCCGATTGGCGTGCTCAAATTTCGGCAGCAATGAATGTTCAATATAACAGCTTTATGTTTGCAATAACTGGACGCGCAATTTATGACAAAGACCCAACTGGAATTGTGTCAGATGGGCTTATGCTTGGCACCGGGGTCAGTTATGATTTATTAAAATATAATGTGTCATTAAATTATACTTTTTCAGATACAGGTGTGTGGCACAGCGACGTTGATAATTTTATAAATCATACGGTTGTCGCATCATTTCGATATAAGTACAGCGAAAATGTTGAGGGTTGGATATCGCTTGGGCGTTCTTTACAAACTTCATTTGTTTCTGCTGGAATGCGTTTGACGTTTTAAATAAAAAAAACACCGACATTTGTCGGTGTTTTTTATATAATCAAATCTTACTGATTTATGTCGCTTATCAAAGCATTCAAACGATCAACACTTTCGGTGTCGTTCAAAGCCATGGCGATTGTTAATGCAGATTCCAAATCGCTGCGCGATGCATCAATGTTTCCAATCTGCAAATTCAACGCAGCTGACTTTTCAAAATATGACATTGCGTTTGCAGACATAGATTCACGTTCGGCTGCCGATGCAACGCCTTGAATCTGTTCAGAGATAACGCGAACAGCTGCGGAATAATCGTTAATCGCCGCTGTGTAATCACCAAGTGCGGTGTATGCTTCGGCACGTTCTGCATAAACAGATGGATTCACAATACCGTCTGGACGCGCCAACGAATTTGTATAGTCAGCAATTGCGCCATCCCAATTCTTTAACCACAAATTCAATTGACCACGTTTTGCATATAAATCACGTAATTGCAAAATGTCTTGGTCGTTTGTTGCACGTGCTGCCAATGCATTGTTTATATCGTTCAATGCCGCATTGTAATCATCTAATCTTGTGTTAAGAAGTGCACGGTCATAATACGCAACAGAGCTTGTTGGTTCCATTTCTATTGCTGTATTAAAATCATCCAGTGCGCCACGATAATTTGCACCTTGCATATATGCTTCGCCACGCAACGTGTACATTTCAGCGGTTGGTGCGCCTGCATCAATTGCCGCAGTCAGGTCAACAATAGCATCTTCTATTTCACCAGCAATCAGTTTTGTTTTACCGCTTTCATAATAGTCAGCAGCACTTAAAAACATTTCTTCGGTGATAACCGCGTTGTTATTTGTTGATACGCGATGATTTAAAACACCATGACTGCGCCCAAGAATA